>NZ_NRJH01000035.1 GCF_003585925.1 Psittacicella melopsittaci | reverse complement strand
GGAGTAGACAATCGTTTATTATACAAAAATTCTTATTTTAAATCTAAAGTTTATCGCTTTTTTTACCCTAATTTTTATCCTTAGTTCGTGATATAATTTAACTTGGTCTTTAATAATAGAATACGCTTTAGCGAGTGTGATTAGATTTTTTGCTCTTGCAAAAATTTAGTTCTAGCTTCAATCTAGCTAAGCAAATTTTCTAATCACCCATTTTGTAAAATTTAATAATTAACCTGTTAAAGAGTTTAAAGTTTACATAGTTTTATTTGTTTCTAGGGACAAAGATAAAAATAATTTAACTAGTGACGAACTATTCCTCTTTTCTAAAGTAGGTTAATTTTTGTCAATAAAGCTTTTACAAGTAAAAGCAAAACAAAATTATTTAATCCAATGTAAAGTTGATCCGTTTTAAGCCTCTAGATAAATTTTCTCTAGATCTCTATAGCAATCAACTTAATTTTTTAGCCCTGAGTGATAATTTTGCTGGCTTTTCTAAATAAGGGCACAGAATTCTCAAAATTTAATTTAATCCAATACTATCGATAATTATGTCAAAAGATAAAATTGATCATACAGAAAATCTATTCAAAGATGACAACAAAAATGTTGAAAATTTAAATGCCTTAGCTTCAACAGATACCATCTTAGCTCAAGAAGATAAAAATACCTTAGTTTTAATGAAAACTAATTTTGGTGATTTTAAAATTGAGCTATATGACACACAAGCTCCAATTACCGTAGATAACTTTTTAAAATACGTAACAAATAAATTCTACGATGGCATTATTTTCCACCGTTATGTTAAAGGTTTTGTATTACAAGGTGGAGGCTATAATCTAAAAGGTTTAGAACAAAGAACTCTTGAACCTATCAAAAATGAATCAAACAATGGTTTATCTAACGCTCCATACACTCTTTCTATGGCAAGAACGGTAATTCCTGATTCAGCTACTTCTCAGTTCTTTATCAATTTAGTAGATAACTCTAAACATTTAGATGCAAAAGTTGATAGATTTGGTAATGTAGTTAAAGATGGCTACGCGGTTTTTGGTAAAATTATCGAAGGACATGAAAACTTAGAGCATTTAAAAAATGTTAAAGTTGATGCTCAAGACACTCCATTAGATAACTTAGTTATCGAAAGTGTAGAAGTATTATCCTAAGCCTTAGTAAAACTAAGGCTTTTATCGTATAGATTTTAGCTTATGTCGCAAAAAAAACGCCACTTATCCATTCAGCAACAGCGCAATATTAATAAACACCGACAAAACCTAATTAGTAAGAAATCGGCAAAACATCAAGCTCAAACCCAAGCTATCGAAGATTACCTTGAGCAACAAGAGAATCTTACGATCAAAAAAGGCATAGTTATTAGTCGATATGGTAAATCTGCGGATGTTATGCCTCTTAGCGAAAATAAATTTACAGATCAAGTTCAACGTTGCTTTATGAAAGCTTCTCTTGATGATTTAGTTGTAGGAGACTATGTCTTTTACTATGACATCAATGATGAACAAAGTTTTATTGTTGAGAAAGAAGAACGAAAAAACCTAATCACTCGTTTTTATTTTAATAAAGAGCGTAACATAGTTGCCAATGTCGATACTATGCTTATCACCTCTTCGATAAATCCAACTTTAAATACCGAAATTATTGATCGTTATTTAATTGTCGCTGAGAACAGTCAAGTAAAACCGCTTATACTAATTAATAAAATCGATTTAATTGAATCTGAAGAAGAGCGTCAAGAAGTTGACAACATTATCTCTTATTACCAAAGTTTAGGTTATGACGCCCTTCCAGTTTCTGTTGCCCAAGACTTTAATATAGATTTAGTAAAAAATGAATTAAATCAAGGACTTCATATTTTAGTCGGTCAAACTGGTGTAGGTAAGTCTTCATTAATAAATGCAATCTTTGGCAAAGAGTTAATGTCGGTGGGGGAAATCAACTATGATACTAAGTTAGGTAAGCATACTACCACCACCTCACGTCTATTTAAGATCAATGATTTTAGCGCCTTAATAGATAGCCCAGGAATTCGTGAATTTAGCTTAGAAAATTATAATGAAAAACAGTTACTAAAAGGCTACAAAGAATTGCATGATCCTAATTATGCCTGCAGGTTCTCTGATTGTAATCATGTTAACAATGCAGGGTGTGGTATCCAAAGGCTACACCAAGATGGCAAAATCTCTGAGTTTCGCTATACAAACTTAATGAATTTACTTCAACAAGTAAATAAGGATTAAACTTTTTTTCATTTTTTTGCGTTAAGCTAGTATAATATTAGCGAGTTTTGCTATATGGTATTAAGTATTTAAAATTTACCCTAGTTCATTTAAGAGAATTTAGTGATCTTATTTGGGTTTTTATAAACTTATTTATTAATATTTTAAGTTATATACTTAATACTTTTTGAAATAAGAATAAAAAAAGAGGCAATCTTTTTTTCCAAATTTACTTCACTAAATTTAATTTAAGTGAATTAAATCCAACATTTTAAAACGGGAATTTAATATGACTGTAAGCAAAGATTTAACAATTGTTGCACCTCATGGTATTCACATGCGTCCAGCTACAACTTTAGCTAAGGCTGCAAAAGAATTCGAATCAAAAGTTACATTAACTGCAAATGGTGAAACAGTTAGTGCAAAAAGTGCATTAAAAGTGATTAGTTTAAACTTAGAACATGGTAAAGCATTTACTCTAACGTGTGATGGCCCTGATGAAGAAAAAGCTTTAGAAACTTTATCAGCGTTAATGGACACTTTAGAATAATCTTATAACCAATTACGGAGTTTTAAACATCATGATTAAAGGTATTCTTGCTTCACCTGGTGTAGCTTATGCAAAAGCACTTGTGCTAAAAGAGGAAGAGATTGTTATTAATAATGTAACAATTGCTTCTGAAAATGTAGAATCTGAAAAACAAAGATTCTTTGAAGCACGTGCTAAGGCTGTAGAACAACTACAACGCATTAAAGATAGAGCAGAAGCTACTCTTGGTAAAGAAAAAGCAGAAATCTTTGAAGGTCATTTAATGATTTTAGAAGATGAAGAAATTGAAGAAGAAGTTTTATCTTTAATTGAAGAAGATCTGATTACTGCAGATAACGCTGCTAATCAAGTTTTACAACAACATATTCAAATCTTCGCAAATTTAGAAGATGAATATATGCGTGAGCGTGCAGCTGATATTAAAGATATTAGTAAACGTTTACTAAAAAACATCCTCGGTCTTAATATTATTGACTTAACAGCAATTTCAGAAGAAGTTATTGTTGTTGCATACGACTTAACTCCTTCAGAAACAGCTCAATTACCATTAGATAAAGTAAAAGGTTTTATTACTGACATTGGTGGAAGAACTAGTCACTCATCAATTATGGCTCGTTCTCTTGAAATTCCTGCCATTGTTGGTACTAACAACGTCACTTCAGTAGTTAAACAAGGTGATTTTATAATTTTAGATGCAGTTAATAATGCAGTTTATGTAAATCCTACAGCTGAAGAAATTGAAAACTTCAAACGAATCCAAGCTGAAGAAGAGCATAAAAAAGCTGAATTAGCTAAATTAAAAGATCTTCCTGCAGTAACTCTAGACGGAGTTAAATTCGATGTTGCTGCTAACATAGGTACTATACGTGACTGTGATCCAGCTTTAAATAATGGTGCAGAAGCTATTGGTTTATATCGTACCGAGTTCCTCTTTATGGACCGTGATCAGTTCCCTAATGAAGAAGAACAATACCAAGCTTACCGTGACGTTGTAGAAAAAATGGACGGTAGACTTGTGATTATCCGTACTATGGACATAGGTGGTGATAAAGATTTACCATATATGGAATTACCTAAAGAATTAAATCCATTCTTAGGTTATCGTGCGGTGCGTATCGGTTTAGATAGAAGAGATATCTTCAAACAACAATTACGTGCAATTTTACGTGCTTCACAACACGGTAAAGTTGGGGTAATGTTCCCAATGATTATCAAAGTATCTGAATTACGTGAAATTAATAAAATTATTGAAGAATGTAAAGCAGAACTTGTTGAACGCGGTATCCCTAATGAATTTAACCTTCAAGTAGGGGTAATGGTGGAAACTCCGGCTTCAGCAATCATTGCGGACTTACTTGCACGTGAAGTAGACTTCTTCTCAATCGGTACAAACGATTTAACCCAATACACTTTAGCAGTTGACCGTGGTAATGAATTAATTTCAGACTTATACGATCCATTTAGTCCTTCAGTGTTACGTCTAATTCAAAACACAATTAATGCTTCACATATTGAACGTAAATGGACAGGTATGTGTGGTGAATTAGCTGGTGATGAATTAGCTACCCCTCTATTAGTAGGTATGGGACTAGATGAATTCTCTATGAGTGCTATCTCAATTCCTAAAGTTAAAAATATTATCCGTCAGTTAAGATATAGTGAATGTAAAACATTAGTAGCACAATGTTTAACTATGACTTCATCACGTGCAATCAAAAAACGTGTACAAGACTTCTTAACTAATCGTGGTATTATTTAATCGCTGAGTACTTGTATGGGTTTATTAAAAAGCATCTATAGGTTTTTCAATAAACCGCAAAAGTATATAATTACAATTTACGCTCCTTTAACAGGAGAGGTACATGATCTGACCACTGTATCTGATATAGTTTTTTCAGATCTAATTCTTGGTGATGGTATTGCTATAGCTCCATCTCTGGAGCAAAACGAGTTATTATCTCCAACCGAAGGTATAATTAAACGTCTATATCAAACTCAACATGCCATTATAATTGAGAACCCTTTTGGGGCTGATATATTTGTTCATGTAGGTTTTAACACTTTAAACTTAAGAGGAAGATATTTTTCTTCTTTAGTAAGTGTAAATGAAGAAGTAGAATTAACTACTCCTCTGTTAAATATTGATTTTAAGTCTATAATCCATACTGGTATAGAAATAATGACTCCCGTTGTAGTTACTAACCTAGGTAGTGAAGTACAAATTATTAACAAAGCTCCTGTTGGCTCAACGGTAATAGCAGGCGAGTCACCAATCTTTCAAGTTGTAATTGAAAAATAAAATAAGCCTTCTAGCAGCAGCTAGAAGGCCTATTTATTATTTGTACATTAAAATTCCAACAGAGGAATGATCACGTACACGAATATCTTTTAGTTGTTCGGAGAGAAGAATTGTAAATTTTTTACTATAGAATAAGAGATCGCCTGGAAGCAATAAGAAATTCAATTTTTCCACTTCTTCGACGCGCATGCATCTTATATCCACATCTCTAAGCTTATATTTTAAGCCTAACCTTTCAATCCCACCTACAGTTAAATAGTAGTAATCACATGGTAGATTATAAAATTTAGCCACCACCTCACCAGGAATTCTTACAATGCAGTCTTTAAATTCTGCATACTCTAGCCAATTATATTCACGCTCATTAAAAGTAAATTCATCATTAAATTGCGAAACCTCAGGATCTAGTTCGGTAGCTCCTAGATGGGTAAGCATTGCTGAGTATTTGAAAAACTCTGCTGAATGCTCAAGTCCAGTTCTTTCATATAGACCTGGATAGAGAATTTCATTTGTTTTTTGTACTTGCCAATCTAACCAGTGCCCTAATTCATGAGGTAAGGTCAGAGTATATAATCCCCAAGCTTTTTGTTGTAAGAGATTATAGTTTAAAGACAGAACGGATAAATCTTGTGCTACTTTATGAGGGTAAACATGATATTCATCTTGCTGATAGTAGACACCTTTAGTAAATGGCAATTGGACAAACATCCCTGCGACATTATCACCACATAAAGAGAGTGTAAAAATTGGTAAAAATACTTGCTCAGAGGCTTGTTTTGCCTTGGCACTAACCTCTTGGATTTGTTCCCATGTTACGGCAGGATTTAAAACAAGATAGTAGTTTTCTAGACTTAATTCAGGATACTCTAGAGGTTCGGCATCAATTGATGTTAAAATCTCATCTAGCTCATTAGAGGTAAATAGATCATGCTTTAATAACTCAGCTCGCAATAAAGAAGTATCATTTTTTAAATCCGCTAAAACCTTACCAAGATTTACACAAGTGTTTAGCTCTTTATCAAACTGGTAAACTTCAAATCTATACTTTTGATAAAAAGCAAAGTCATTGAGAAGCTGTACTTGTTTTCCTTTAGCAATGGAGGCATCAGCGGTAAAATCTTTATAGTTAAACTCGCCTAGATGATAAAATACTCCTTCTTCACAGTACTGAGTACAACTTTTGCTAGGATTTTGGTTTAAGCTATTGGAAGCTAAAATTTCTTGAATTAGATTATTTAGAGCTACAAATAGACACCTTTGTTGCACTAAAAGTTTTAACTTTTGCTTAGCCTTAGTTGCATAATAACGAAATACATATAAATGAAAAAAGGCACGTTCGTTATCTGTAAAGGGGCTTATGCGATTGTCTATTATCTTTTTAACAAAACCTAGCTCTTGATCAGTAAGTTCGTCAGTTAGATAACAGTTACGCGGATCAAAATCAACGTCTTCCTGTTTAAAATTTTCAGGAACTACTAAATCACGATATTGTGAGATCTTGGCATTTGCAGATTCTTGCGTTAATGTAAAAGATACTTCATTTTGCATCCCATTTGCTTGGGAAAAGCTTTTACTATTAACTAAAGCATTATTTTCTTTATTCATATAGTAATACGCCATGGTTAAATTAATATTATGCTTCCTACTATATTGAGAATATAAATGCTTCAGCAATAAGGTAGTTAATTTTTATCTTAATACAGCTAAGCAAATTAATGGCAGGATTTTTGCAAAAAGTTGTCATTTGACCACTTTTAAGATTTATTTTGGTCGAAATTTTGAGCAAAATTTGCAGTTTATTTTGTTAGAATAATGAGCAAATATAAGAAAAAATACTGACAATAATTGCAATATAAATTATTTGGTAGTATACTTGATACGGATATATTACAGGCTGGTAACCTGATATTCTCATTTACTACAAGTTTACTTGGAGTAAATATGTCTTTATTAACATTAATAGTCTTTGCACTATTTTTAGTAGCCATCTGGTTTTTCTTTAAAAATACACAAAAACTAGGTTGGACAGTTTTAGTAGCCCTTGTTTTAGGGATTATTTTTGGATTAGTAATTCAAAATTTAAATAGTGATAGCTTAAGTACTACTTTAAACTGGATTAGCATTGTTGGTACTGGTTACGTTCGCTTATTGCAAATGATCGTAATGCCTTTAGTATTTATTTCAATTCTTTCGGCAATTACAAAAATTGATCAAGCAAGCAAACTAGGTCGTATTAGTGTTAGTGTTTTAGCTATTTTATTAATTACTACAGCTATTTCAGCACTGATTGGAATTTTAATGGTAAATGTTTTCCATTTAACTTCTGAAGGTCTGTTAGCTGGGTCAAATGAATTAGCTGCTCAATCTCGCGTAACACAACGAGCTGCAACTGTAGAAAACCTAACCGTTCCTGGAATAATCCTATCTTTTATTCCAACTAATCCATTTGCTGACCTAACTGGAGCAAGACCTACTTCAATTATTGCGGTAGTTATCTTCTCTGCATTCTTAGGAGTTGCAGCATTAAGTTTAAGAAAAGAAAATGAAGATCTTGGTACCCGTATTACAAATGGGGTGGAAGTATTAAATAAACTTATTATGCGTGTAGTACGCTTTGTGATTAGACTAACACCTTACGGCGTGTTTGCTTTAATGATTAGAATGGCAGCTACATCAGTAAATTTACTTCCATTACTTAACTTCTTAATTGCGTCTTATATCGCTATTTTCTTAATGTTTATTGTTCACGGTATTCTTTTATCAGTGAATAAAATTAATCCATTTAGCTATTATAAAAATGTATTCCCTACATTAGCATTTGCCTTCACTTCACGTTCAAGTGCGGCGTCAATACCTTTAAATGTACAAACTCAAGAAGAAAAATTAGGTAATAACTCTGTTATAGCTAATTTCTCAGCAACATTTGGGGCAACCATTGGTCAAAATGGTTGTGCAGGTATTTACCCTGCTATGTTAGCGACAATGATCGCACCAACTATGGGCATTGACCCTCTATCAGTAAGCTTTATTGCTTCATTAATTTTAATTGTAGCTTTAGCTTCATTTGGTATTGCTGGAGTAGGTGGCGGAGCTACCTTTGCTTCTATTGTAGTTCTATCTACTTTAGGTTTCCCATTAGAACTTGTAGGTTTATTAATCTCAATTGAACCTATTATTGATATGGGTAGAACTGCACTTAATGTAAATGGTGCTATGACCGCAGGTACTATAAGTAGTAAATGGATCTACAAAACAAAATTACCTAATAATTAATTAAATTTGTTATTAGTTTTACATTATTTCTCTTTGAGGAGCATGAAAATTCATGCTCCTCATTTTTTAAGTGATTATTTACTCACTTATTAGCGAACTTTTTATTCTTAATTATCAAGTATTTAATAAATATTGAAATTTTTATTTTTTCTTTTTTTATTAAAAATTGGACTAATTTTGATATAATGGAGAACGTATTTTCTAAAATATATCTTTTGAATAAACTGCATATGCAGACGATATAACAATTTAGGTTGCTAATATTTTTACATAAGGTCAATACATGTCAAAACGTAGATCAATTGTATTCTATTTACTTATATCTATCGTAATTATTGTGTTAGTGGGACTTAGTTTATTCTCATATTTCATTAGTTACCAAAAAAGTAAATATAGATTACCAACTGCAATTACTCCAGTTTCAGTAATTGAAGTTTCAAGCGAAAATTATTTGGGAGCAGTAAGTTCTTCTGGCTTTGTAAGATCACAAAGCACAGGTACTTTAGCTCTTGTAAATTCTGGTAAAGTTGCTTCAATTAACTTTAAGCCAGGTCAAAGTGTTAAAAAAGGTGATGTTATCTTATCTTTAGATGTAGCATCAGCTCAAGCTACTTTAGCAGGTCAAAGAGCTTCATTAAACGCATTAAAGCTTAACTATGACGGTTTAGCTGCTGCTTATAAAGAAGGTGGGGCTTCACAATACGAAGTACAATCTGCTTTAAGTAGTTATAATGCACAATTAGCTACTGTACGTGCTACAGAACAAACTATTCAATTATCACAAATTGTAGCTCCATTTGACGGAGTTGTAGGTACTATTTCTCCTTCAATTGGTGATGTAGTTACTTCAGGAACAACTTTAGTTACAGTTATTCCAAGTAAAGCTACAGATGCTCAAAATAGTTACTTTTTAAACTTAGGTCTTTCTCCTTCTTTTACCAAAGAAATTAACGTTGGTAATACAGTAAAAGCTTACAATCAAGAAGGTGTTGAAGTAGCTACAGGTACTGTTACAGGTGTAGACTCAACAATTTCAACTACTACAGGATTATCACAAGTTCGCGTTTCATTCCCAGAAAATGCAAACTTAGCTGATGGTGAATTTATTAAAGTTAGCGTTTCTACTAACCCAGTTGCTAACCAAATTACTATTCCAGATGTTGCTGTAACCTATTCTCTATACGGTCAAATGGTTTATCGTTTAGATCCATTAACTGATGCAGAAAAAGAAAGCTTAGCAAGCACGGGGCAAAGCTCAGCAAATGTATATCGTGCTACCCAAATCTATATCACAGCAAACGATCGCGTGAATGGTGTAGTTTTAGTAACCAAAGGTCTTGATGTTGGTAATATTATTGTGACTAACTTCAATAATATTCTTGATGGTTCTTTAGTTTCTATTGCAAAAGGCTATGGTGTAGGCGTACCTACAACTTATAAACTACCAGTTGCAGCTCAAGAGACTACAAATTAATTTAGGAGTGAAAAATGAAATTTACTGATGCGTTTATTAAACGACCAGTAATGGGTGTTGCTCTTAGTATTCTCCTTGTAGTGCTTGGTTTATATAGTTTAAGCAAAATGAGTGTACGTGAGTATCCAAAACTGGTAACAGCAACAGTTGTGGTTACTACTACATATACAGGTGTATCTGCACAATCTATTCAAAACTTTATCACCAGTCCATTAGAATCTGAACTAGCATCAGTAGAGAACGTTGACTATATGTACTCTACATCTGCATTAGGTACAAGTACAATTACTATGTATTTAGTAGCAGGCGCTGATGTTGATAAAGCATTTAACGACGTTATTGCGAAAGTAAATGAAGCAAAATCAGATCTACCAAGTGATGCTGATGAACCTGTAATTAGTAAGGATCAAGGGCGATCAGTTAACCCGTTATATATTGCCTTTACCTCGCAACAGTTAACCAATGCTCAGCTTGTTGACTGGTTAGAGCGTAATGTTCAACCTCAATTCTATACTGTAAACGGTGTTTCTAGTGTAAGCTTTATGAACCCTGGTTTATACATGCTAATTACACTTGATCCTGAAAAGCTCGATAAGTATGGCTTAAGCCCTTCATCAGTTACTTCTACTATTAGTAGTAACAACTTACAAATTGCGGCTGGTTCATTAAGATCAGAATATCGTGTTTTAACTAATAACGTTGACGGCTCGGTTAAAGACGTTGAGGAATTAAAAAATCTTATTATTACAACTGTAAATGGGCTACCAATCCGTATTGGTGATGTAGCGCAAGTTACTATGGAAGCGTTACCAAACCAAACAATTTCAACATTTAATGACGCTCCAGCAGTTGTTTTAGGCTTTGAATTAACTCCAGAAGCTAACCCATTAACTGTAGTTGCTAATCTAATTACAAAATATCAAGATGTTGTTATTCCAACATTACCGAAATATATTGATACAACTGTAGTTTATGATGGTACAGTTGCCGTAGAATCTGCGATTCACCACGTGGTGCAAACAGTATTTGAAGCTGTTATTATCGTAATGATTGTAATGCTTCTGTTCTTAGGTAGTGTTAAAGCCTTAATTGTTCCTATTATTGCTATCCCTATTTCCATTTTAGCTAACTTCGTTCTATTATGGATTTTAGGCTATTCTGTAAACCTAGTTACTCTATTAGCGTTAATCCTTGCTATAGGTTTAGTGGTGGATGATGCTATCGTTGTTCTAGAGAACATTCAACGTCACATTAAGTACGGTGAAACTCCATTCCGTGCAGCTATTATAGGTACACGTGAAATTGCGGCTCCAGTTATTGTAATGACCTGTACTCTAGCAATTGTATTCTTACCATTTGCTTTAACTTCAGGTGCTACTGGTCCTATTTATCGTGAGTTCGCGGTTACCTTAGCAGGTTCGGTAATATTCTCTGGTATAGTTTCATTAACATTATCACCAATGTTATGTAACTTCCTTTACAGAAATTACGATCACAACAAAATTTCAAAATTCGAACATTATGTTGAAAGTACTTTAGATAAGGTTAATGCTAAGTATGACCTTGCTCTAAAAGGTTTCTTACAACATCCTAAATTTATCTTACTATTCTTAGTAGCTGCAGTATTTTCATTAATCTCTCTACCTAAGAATATTAACTCTGAGTTAACTCCAACTGAAGACCGTGGCGTGTTCCTTGCGTTTGCAGGTTTACCAGCAAACTCAACAGTAGCTTATGGTGAGTTAATTCAAAAAATCATTGCTCAACGCTTTGAAAAAATACCATATATTTCAGGTCGTTTATCAATTGTTCAATCTTCAGCAATTATTAACATTGCTCCACTTGAAGAAGAGAGACCTCTAACTCAACAACAAATTATTGCTCAATATAGCAATGTATTTGGTGGAGTTCCAGGTTTACAAGTTAACACAGTAAGTTTCCCTGAAATCCAAGTTCCTGGTTCAGGTTTCTATAACTTTGCTGTAGCTGTACAATCAGTTGATGATCTAGACAAAATTGTTCCATACGCAGAGAAATTTGCTCAAGCAGCAAAAGATGAAGGCGTACTAATTATGTCTGGTACTAACGTAGCGTACAACAACTCAAAACTAAACATTACTATCGACCGTGAAAAAGCATCACGTTTAGGGGTGCAAATTTCAAATATTGCAAGTGCTTTAGCTTCATACCTTTCTGGTAGTACAGCGGCACGTGTATCGATTGATGGTACTGTTTATCGTGTTGTTACTCAGTTAGCAAACGACAATAAATCAGGTACAGATTCTTTATATAACTACTATGTAACTAACTCAGCAGGTACTAATATCCCATTATCTGAATTAGTTACTTATACTATGGAATCTCAACCTGCTTCATTACCTCGTTTTAACCAATTAAACTCAGTAAGTGTTCAAGGTCGTTCAACTCAATCTCAATCAGCTCTAGTTGAATGGGTACAAACAAACTTCTATAAATATTTCCCTTCTAGCTATACTTATGAGTTACAAGGTGATTTACGTACTTATGTACAAGAAGGTAACCAAACAACAGTTATCTTTGGTTTAGCTTTAGTTCTAATCTTCTTAGTTCTAGCAATCCAATTTAACTCTTGGAGAGATGGTATTGTGATCATGGTTACGGTACCTCTTGCTATTACAGGGGCTATCTCGACCTTATTTATACTAAGTCTAATGGAAATTCCAGGGGCAACCTTTAACTTATATACCACAATCGGTATGATGACTCTTGTAGGTCTAATTACTAAACACGGTATCTTAATGTGTGAAGTTGCTAAAGAAGAACAAATTAATGCAGGTTTAGATAGACGTGAAGCTATTATTAAAGCAGCAAGATTACGTTTTAGACCAATTCTTATGACAACCTTAGCGATGGTTGCGGGTCTAATCCCTCTATTAATTTCTTCTGGTACTGGGGCAAACGCACGTTTTGCGATTGCTGTAACTATCGTTTCAGGTCTTTCTATCGGTACACTGTTTACTCTATTCGTTTTACCAATGGTATATATCTACTTAGGTAAACGCCACAAACCTCTACCAGTGTTCGATGAAACAATTCCACCTTTAGCTACACAAGTTGAAGAAGAAGGAATTGATGAAATTGATCAAGGCGATGATAACGACGATAACGATAATAAAGATGATAACGATAACGATAACGATAACGATAATGATAATAAAGGTATAAACCTTGCTAAATAGTTATCATTCTTATTTAAATGAAGGATAGTGCTACACTATCCTTTTTTTTGACCGTAATAATCAAGAATTACCTCAGCAAACCTTTAAGAACACCTTGGAATAGGGAAAAATACGGCAATTTTTTACACTTTAGCTAACAAATTTTAGCCTTTTGGGCTAAATTTGAACAAAAATTTAGGTTAAAATTGATCATAAAAAGCAAACTTTTTCTTAACCTGTTAATAAACAGGACAAAATTTTATGAAAGAATAATAGAAAAAAACATCCAAGTATAATATAATAAAACTGTTACTTAGCTGCTTTGTGTGAACTGCGAAGTTTGGAATGCAGAAACATACATCGGCCAATTTAATTAAAAAGAATTGTTTGGACAGGCATTTTAAGTGCCTTGGTTAGTTCAACCTATCAGAGCATAAATCTGATAAAAGTTCAATTTAATTGAACATGCAAAATTATAGGGTTCATATGAAAAAGACTTTATTAACTTTAGCTTTAGCTGGTTTAGTAGGTTCAGCTTTTGCAAACACTACAGTATATCAATCTGACGTTGCTCGTTTATACGTAGATGGTTACGCACGTTACGTTTACGGTTACGAGAAATCTAAAGTAGAAAATTCAAATGAAGACACTACAAAAGGTAGCTACGCACGTTACCGTTTCCAATTTGGTGGTGACTTCAAAGTTGCAGATTCTACTGCATTTGGTTTTAAAGTACGTTTACAAAATAACTTCTGGAAAGACCTTACAGTTAAAAACCGTAATCTAACTACAGATGTAACTACACGCTCACACGAAGGTGAAGGTACACAATACTTTGCTTTTGATCGTGCATTTGTTTACCTATCAAATGACAACTTTGGTCGTTTATCTTTAGGTCGTCAAGTTACTGTTGCTGATGGTGCTGCAAGTAGTGATTTAGAATTCTTAACTTTTGATCCTGCTCTACAAGCAAACTTCCGCACTTCAGGTAACAAAGTAGCTTACTATACATCTCCAGTATTTAATAACTTTGTATTCGAATACTCATACGCAGAAACTAAATATAACCGTAAAGTATTCAGAATTACTGATGAGCGCGTTGTACAAAATGCATTTGCAGGTACTTACGCATTCTCTACAGGCACTGCTGTTAAAGCTACTGTAGCATTTGAAAACCACCGTAATAATGGCTACAATACTAAAGAATTAAAAGGTTACGAAGTAGCTGTAGTTCAACAATTAGGTGACGTATCTTTAGCTGCGGCATATGACTATGTTCGTACTCAAAATAAAGATGGTTCAGCACAAAATACAGTTAGCACTGACACACATCACTCAGTTGTAGTTAAAGGATTCTACAACTTAAACCAATACTTCCAACCATACGCTGGTGTAACTTATCAAAGACTTGACACTGAGTCTAACAACACTAAAACTAATGTTTGGGGTGGATACTTAGGTGCTCAATCTGACGTTTACCAATACGATTCATTCAAAGTTCGTGTATTTGGTGAAGCAGTATACTTACACTACAGCACAAAAGCAAATGCTACTGGTGATAAAACAACTACCAAAGCTCCTGCTTTAGCAGCTGGTGTTAAAGTATTCTTCTAATTTAAAAAAGTTTTTTTGAGCAAAGAGATGAAAGACTTAAATGTCTTTCATTTCTTCCCACAATTGTATAAGATAACATTGGCACTGCCAATATTGATAGAATAGGTTTTCCCATGAAAAAAACATTATTAGCTTTAGCTGTAGCAGGATTAGCTACATCAGCGTTTGCGAACACAAATGTTTACTCATATACAAATGGTAACACAAGCGCTAACTTAGGTGTATTCGCACAAGCTCGTTACGTATTCGCAGATTACCAAGATAAAGATCGTTTAGCAGATAGTAAAGAAGATTCAAGACTAAGTCAAGGTCGTTTACGTTTTGGTTTATACGGTAGTATCAAAGACTCTAATAACTTAACTTACTCTTTCTATACACGTTTCCAATCAAGATTCCAATACACAAGCACTAAAACTGACGGTGTTAAAGAAGCTGGCGTTCACAAGCGTGATGGTGTTGATGTGAATCGTGCATATGTTCAATTAAGCCACCCTACATTTGGTTCAGTATTATATGGTAAATATGTAACTGTTGCTGATGATAAATTCGGTGATGATTTAGAGCACGGTGCTAACTGGACTAGATTCACTGCATTTGATGTAGAAACTGGTTATGATTCAGTATTTACATACTTAGCTCCAGAGTTTTACGGTGTTAAAGGTGGTTTAAGCTACGGTGAAACTAAAACTTCACAATACGTTTACTCTAAACAATTAGCTTTACAAGCAGCTTACAACTTCTTTGGCAACCATGTAGTATTTACTTACGCAAATACTCGTGATCGTAGTTATGGTAAAACTGTTACTAACACCAATTCATATGATTTAGCATTCTATAACGATGGTCTAGTACAAGACTTCGTTGTAGGTGGTGACGTAGCTTACCAACAATTAACTGATACTGACAACACTTATAGAAAACACTACTTATGGTCAGTAGCAGGTAAAGTAGCATACACTGGTTTCCAATATGCTCAACCATTCTTTAATGCTTCATACGTAGAAGAAAAAGCAGCTCGTCTTAAAACAAAAGCTACTAACTTAGCTGTAGGTGCTGCTTCAGATGTTTACACATATCAAACAGCTAAAGTAACTGTATTCGGTGAGTACTATTATTCACGTGAAAGAACTACAGACCGTTTTGATACTAAAAACGAAAAACACACTTACAAAGGTTTCAACGTAGGTGCAATCTTATCATTCTAATTGATTATTCATTTAGAGAAAAAGCAGGCAATATGCCTGCTTTTTTATTTATATATGAATTATTTTTATATTTTTGATATACTGAAAGCTAGCAAATTTGCATTTACTAATAACAAAAGAATATGAAGAAAACTCTCGTACATTTGTTTATTATGGGACTCTTCTCTACAGCAGCTCATGCTACTACTAATCTACATACCTATGATTCGGGTAGCTCAGTTGCAAGCTTAGACGTATTTGGTCAGTTAAGATATACTTACGTCTATGAGAATAGTTCTGCTAACTATTCAGATTTCTTTCATGATAAATTAATCTATCAAAGTTCATTACTTCGTACAAGAATTGGTATTCAAGGTAAAATTTCAGACTATAATTTACTAACCTTTGGTTTTCAAGCAAGATTTGACCATTACTTTATGGCGTATCGCCAAAGATATCACCTTGAAAATATCATAGGTTCTGACACTAACACTTTACATTATCGAGAAGGGTTTACTTTGACCCGTGGTTATGTTTACCTATCAAAACCTGAACTAGGTACGTTACTCTATGGTAAATATGTTACCGTTGCTGATGATCGCTTTCAAAATGATCTAGAATACGATTTTTTTGATAACGAGAGTAAGTTTACAGCCTTTTCAGTTTCATCAGGTGATTATGATTCAACTCTAACCTATTATCTCCCTGTATTTTCTGGTTTTACAGGTGGTATAAGTTATGGTAAAACTAAAAGTGATGTTAATTCCTATACAGGTCAATTTGCAACAAATTTAAATTATAGTTATTTAGGACATTATGTAAGTTTTACATATGCAAATACAAAAGCTAAAATAAATAATAGAACCTCGACCATATTTAATTCTTACGATTTAGCCTACTATAATTCTTCTTTACTAAATAATTTAACCCTTGGCTTTGACCTCGCTTATCAAAATCGCCACGCAAACCTTACTGGGTCTAATCTATCAAATGCGTTGTATAACGAAAAATCTTGGTCAATAGCTTTCAAATCAGAATACTATTTAAATCAGTACTTTAACCCTTATGTAGGTATTTCATATGTGCACAATAAGCGTGAAAATAATATCTACACTGATAATACTATTAAGCAGTATAATTT
>NZ_NRJH01000034.1 GCF_003585925.1 Psittacicella melopsittaci | reverse complement strand
ACCATGGTCAACGTGAGCAATAATAGCAATATTTCTTAATTTGCTAATGTCTTTATTAGTAGTTGTCATGTCTATTTTCTTAAATCTATAAAATCAAATTCGAGAGGGAATTTTTTTTAAAAATATAAAAAAAATAAGCTCTAAATTTCGCTACTTATTATATAATAACTAACTAATTTATTTAAAAAAATCTTCTAAGACTAAAAAGTTCATCAGATCGATTGCAACTTATGACAGAAAAAAACAAAAAAGGTCATTTATTTATTATCTCTGCTCCTTCTGGTGCAGGTAAAAGTACTTTAATTACAAAATTATTAAATTCTAACTTAGGGAAAAAGTACTACCTCTCTATTTCGCACACAACTCGACCAGTGCGTCCAGGTGAGCAGCACGGGGTACATTATTATTTTACTACTTTAGATAATTTCGAAAATCTGATAACTCAAGATGAATTCTTAGAATATGCTGAGGTATTTGGTAACTATTACGGGACTTCAAAAAGAATTATTCGCGAGAAGTTAGATCAAGGGATTAATATTTTACTAGATATTGATTGGCAAGGGGCGAGAAACGTAAGAAAGCAATTCCCTGAAGCTATTTCAATTTTCATTCTTCCTCCTAGCATTGAAGAATTAAAACAACGCTTGCTTAATCGTAAAACAGACTCACTTGACGTTATTGAACGTCGTATGGCTAAAGCAGAAAACGAAATGGCCCATCATTCTGAGTATGATTACGAAATTTTAAACGATAATCTCGAACATGCATATGAACAATTTATAAAAATCTTAGAAAGTTATACAAAAAGCTAATTTTTTTATAAAGTGTGGTATACTTAAGTATTGTCAGTAAATTTGATAAATATATAATTTCGTAGTATAATAAACAAATGTAGATGTTTTTCATGTTAGAGTAGGCACAATGCAAGATAACAAAACTGTAAACATAACTCAAGCTTTAAAAAGAATCCCAAACCGTTTCGAGCTAATCGCTGTAGCTGCTCGTCGTGCAAGACAAATTCAAGAATATGAAGCTGCAGTAGCTAAAGCAGAATCAAACTATCGTAATACTTCAACTTTAGTATTAGCACAAGCTCGTGTAAAAAATGCTAAAGGCGGTTCAAAAGAAAGTAAAATAGAAACTCAGTTAAAAGAATTACGTAACAACCCTATTAACATTTTTGTTGACAACTCTGTAACTAAAGATAAACCTACTGTAGTTGCTTTACGTGAAATTCAAGAAGGCTACGTAAATAAAGAATACTTAGATCGTAAAGATATCTATGATCAAATTACTGAACAAACGAATTCTTTTGAAGAAGTAGATAATTTAGTACAATCTACTAGCGAACCTTTTAACGAAAAAGCTTTTCGCGATGCTAAAGACGATTTCAAATCATTTGCTGATGATGACGATTTCGATCTTGATGCAGATGAATTATTTAGCTTCATCAATCCAACAGATGAAGAAGACGATGAGTAAAAAAAGAGAGCCTTTGCAGGCTCTTTTTTATTTGCCCAAAACACCCACATTAAGCATATAATAGTAGGTAAAAAAAGAGCATTTTTTATGGATACCGCAATTTACCTTTTACCCATTGAACAAATAAAAGGCGTCACCAAGGCTAATGTTAGTAAATTTAAAGAAAAGCTTCGCATTAACAATCTTGGTGAGCTCGTAATGCATTTACCAAGAAATTACGAAGATAGATCTAGAATTTATACATTACCAGAAGTAAAACCTGGTAATAAGGTTACCGTGCGTGTAAAAGTGCTAGGAAAATATAAAAAGGTCGTAGGACGTTACGACCTGCGTTTGGTTGTAAATGCCGTTGATCCAACTGGCGAAACTATTACCATAACCTTCTATCGAGCAGCCAAATATTATGATGAAAAAATTGTCGAAGGCGGCACTTATACTCTTTTTGGGGCAGTAGATGTAAATCGCTTTGGTCAATCAGCCTTTCAAATGCACCATCCTGAGATAATTACTGAGCAAAATATAGATGCAGATTGTGCCCTCACGCCAATTTATCCAAGTACAGATCGTTTAAAACAAGAAACAATTCGTAAAGCGGTTAATGATGCCTTAAATATCTTAGAAGAACAACACTTAGATAATTTAATTCCGCAAAGAGGCTATCCTTTAATTCCATTTAACCGTACTCCAGGTTCGCCAACCGAGTACATTAACATCAATAACCTTGACTTTACCGAATGCTTAAAATTTATCCATAATCCTCCTGCTCACATCAGTGTTGAGGATTTAATTAATAGATCGGATCCTCATCTTTTACGTTTAATTGCAGAGGAAATTTTAGCTAAGCAACTCTCGCTGATAAGATCAAGAGAAGTATTAAAGTCTTATCAAAGTATAGCGATAAAACCTGAGTTAAATTTAGCCCAAAAAGTTATCGATGATCTACCTTATAAGCTTACTAATGCTCAAATGCGTGCCTTTACTGATATAGTTAATGATTTAGCTACAGGACACCCTATGCTTCGTTTAGTGCAAGGGGATGTTGGATGCGGTAAAACCATGGTAGCTTTATTAGCTATAGCTCACTTAGCCGAAAAAGGCTATCAAGTAGCAATGGTTGCTCCGACAGAAATTTTAGCGTTGCAACTTTTTGAAAATATCAATAATGCTCTTAGTCCTTATGGTATTGAGACTGTGTTTGTAAGTAGTCGATTAAATACTAAAGGGCGTAGAGAAGCTAATGAGCTTGTAAGCTCAGGTAAAGCTAAAGTAATCGTAGGTACGCATGCTGTTTACTCAGATTGGTTAAACTATCATAATCTTGGCATGGTTATTATAGATGAGCAACATCGCTTTGGCGTAGAACAAAGATTAGAAATTTCTAAAAAACAACCTAATTTTAAGATTCATACACTTATGATGAGTGCTACACCAGCACCGCGTAGTATAGCTATGACTATGTATGCTGATTTAGATTTATCTATTATTGATGAATTACCTCCAGGACGGACTCCAGTAGATACTTTCTTATTAAGTACAAATAAGCGAGATAAACTTATTTCTCGAATTCGTCACGTTATTCATTATGAAAAGCGTCAAGTATATTGGGTTTGTGTTCTTATTGAAGAAAATGAAAACTATAATGCTCATAGTGCCCAAGAGGCTTTAGCTTTACTGCAAGAACAAATGCCTGAAGTTAAAATAGGTTTAATTCACGGACGCTTAAAAGATCAAGAAAAAGAAAGCATTATGATGGCTTTTAAAAATAAAGAACTTGATATGATTGTTGCAACTACGGTAATTGAGGTTGGTGTTAACGTGCCTAATGCTTCCATTATGGTAATCGAAAATCCTGAAAGATTAGGACTTTCGCAAATCCATCAATTACGTGGACGCGTAGGAAGAGGGTCGGTTGAATCATTTTGTTGCTTACTCCATGATCCAGGTATTTCACAAAGTACCAAAGAGCGTTTAAGCATCTTTACCAAAACCAATGATGGCTTTGTTATAGCTGAAGAAGATATGAAACTTCGTGGTATAGGTGATATGGTGGGAACTAAACAATCTGGCGAAGTAGAATTTGTATTATCTAATTTAGCAAAAGACTACAATATGGCACAAACTTTAATTGAGTTTGCCGAAAACTTATATACTTCTGAACCTGAGTTATCGAGCCGTATTATTAATCGTTGGCTTCCTAATCAAAAGGATTATATTTTAGCATAATGCAAAATTTAAATAATCTCTTGCATGAATTTTTACAAGAAAATAAATATACAGAGTACGCTAGTTATTTTAGAGAAATTTTAAATCTCAAACATGACAATAAAGAGGCTGAGAAACTAGCTAAACAATATCATGTAGACTATCCTGAAAGTATTACTCAATTAATTTATGAGCACGAAGGTATTCTACCTACAGTCGAAGTTGAAGTACAAACTCTAGTCAATAATTACCTCTTGCGCATAATTAATTTAAATAACCAAGATAAAGAGCAAGTGCTTAAAGGCTTTACCTTTTTAGAGTTATCGCCGAATAAGCAATTATCGCAAATTTTAATAGATACTTTATATCTCAATAAAAATACACCTCTCGGAGTTTGGTTATTTGCTCAAGAGTATACAGCTAGTCCTTTTTTATATCAAAAACTAGATAATAACACTTTACTGCGTCTTCGTTGTTTTAAGATCAATTGCCAAAGATATATCGGCCAAGATCTGCATGTAAATTTATTTCTTGTTGAAGTTTTTACTTTAAATGTTTATCAAAAATATTTTCAGGCATAAAAAAAGAACATGCGATTGCATGTTCTTTTTTTATGGTTAAATTACCAACGGTATGAAGTAGTAAACCAAATTGTGTATTTACTACGGCCTTGGTCATCACCTTTAATACGGTAAGCACCATAAACGTCTGCTGACCAATCTTTGTATGATACACGCGTACCAATACCAGTTGAAGCTACGAATTCATGATTTTTACCATCATAGTTCTTAGTTTGGTTGTAGTAGTTATCTTCAGCATCATTGTTGTAACGTAACCAGCCACCGTCTAAGAATGCATATCCTTTAACATCTAAACTTGGAACATTTACTAGGTTAGGGGTAATTAGCTCATTTTTAATGTATACACCTGAATCACCAGAAATTGAACCGTGACGGAAGCCACGAACATCACTAGAGAATAGTTCAGAGTTTACTAAGTGTTTATTAGTCCATTGACCTCTAACTTGAGTACTCCAAGCCCAGTTTTGTGGAAGAGCTAGTTTAAAGTTAGCAAATGCTGTCCACCAATCTGAGTATTTTTCTGCTGTAACTAAACGACCACCAGCAACACGTAATTTATTGATGTTGTCAGTTCCTAAAGAACCCGCGTAGAAGAAGTTATATTTAGTTGAGAACTCGATCTCGAAACCACGGAAAGGAACGATTTTACCAACAAAACCTAAGTTAATTGGAGATACATAGTATACTTGGTTGCTGTTAGATAAATCTAAGCCTTCATAACGAACGTTAGATTCTGATTTTAAACGTTTAAATGTGTAACCAGCTTGGAATTTAATTTGGTTTGAGTAACCAAAGTCAAAGTGTGGTAAGTAGTAAGACCAGTTAACAATTGCAACGT
Organism: Psittacicella melopsittaci; assembly: GCF_003585925.1. Lineage (GTDB taxonomy): Bacteria > Pseudomonadota > Gammaproteobacteria > Enterobacterales > Psittacicellaceae > Psittacicella > Psittacicella melopsittaci. The sequence goes on along the minus strand of NZ_NRJH01000034.1, from coordinate 12,107 downwards.
CACCGACACCATTTACGTCATAGAAAATAGTATTAGTATTATCGTATGGTACGTCGTTTTGGTTAGTTGATGAGTGGAATAATGAAACATCTAAACGTTGGTGTGCTGCATAGAATGGTAATGAGTAACTACCACCAAACGCATAGTAACGGTCGAAGTTTTTAAGGTTAGTTAGTAAAACTAAGTTTAAAACGTCATCTCTACCTGTTAAGTTAGCGTTTAAATAACCCGCCATGAAACGTAAGTAATCTACGCCTCTATCTGTTGAAGAGTTGTCTACAGACACATAACGTAAAGTTTTACCACGTGGAGCAACAACGTTTACGTTTGCGATAATAGGTTTACCAGGTTGTAATTCATATTCAACTTGAGTTAATTTTAATGGGTTTTCAACTGCCATTGTTAACTCACGCTCATCAACCCAAGGACGACCCGCAACAAATTGTACACCTTCTTTTAATGAAGGTAATGAATTACGAACGTTTTCTTGAGAGTAACCAGGTGCTGAACCGTAGTTTACTTGACCAGCGATAAAGTTAATATTAAATACAACTGTACCATCAGTAATTCTTTGGTTAGGTAATGTTACTGTGAATACACCTTTAGCATCTGAGTTTAAAACTTCTTGAAGTTTAGCACGTAACTCATTTAATTTACTAACTGTAACATCATTACCAGTGTACTCTTGTAATAAAGTAACTAACTGCGCTCTTACTTGAGGTTTAATATAAGTAGAATCAGTATAACCTGTTAAGTTATAACGAGCAACTGTGAACTGTGCTTCTGTAGCACTTGTTTCTGCAAAAGCAGATGTAGTTACAGAGCCTACACCTAACAACGAAACTGCTAATAAAGCTGAAGTTAATTTATTTTTAAATTTCATATATTTGTTATTGTTAAAAACAATTCAAAAGAGCAAATTAAACAATTTGACTTTTAATCATTATTACATTTATACCAGCTATGTCCGCTGTGTATACCCAAATAACAACTAACCTAATCTTAAGTTAAATTTGTTCTCGTGTCTTTCGACACTATTTTTTAAAGCATTCACTGTTAATTATATACCATATAAGGCAAAAAAAAAGAAAAATATGTATATTATTATTTCTCTACTTTAGCAAAGATTATAAATACACTTACTCTAAGGTCTAAAAATCAAGCACTTACCCCTTAATTAAGAATTAGTAACTTTTACAAAATAATCTTTACCCCATAATTGTCAACAAACCTATCTACAATAAAAAATATGGTATAATTTAGCACTATATAGGTGTGTGCAAAATAGTTTTGCACAAAAATTATTTGATCTTTTGTTCTTTTTTATATTATGACTATTAAAACATTACGTGGTTATTTAAATAACCCAGAAATGCGTGTAGCAATTGTTATTGCTGAATTTAATGATTTTATTACTAATGCTCTTTTAACAGGTGCATTAGAAACTTTAAAATACTCAGGTAACCTGGCAGAAGAAAATATTACTGTAGTACGTGTTCCTGGGGCATACGAAATTCCTTTTGCAGCAAAACAATTAGCTTTAACAGGAAACTACGAAGCTATTATTACTTTAGGTGCTGTAATCCGTGGGGCTACTCCGCACTTTGATTATGTGTGTGGTCCTATGTCTTCACAAATAATGAATGTTTCTCTTGAAACTAACACCCCAATTGCTTTTGGTGTTTTAACAACTAATACTATTGAAGAAGCAATTGAACGTTGTGGTACAAAAGCTGGTAACAAAGGTATTGATGCTGCAAATGTAGCTCTACAGATGTATAACTTAAAAAAACAAGTAAAATAATTAGGGAGTAATTATTATGGCAATTCTCTCTAAACGTCGTGTAGCTCGCTTAGCCGCAATCCAATGTTTATATTCATGGGATTTAAATCCTCAAGCTCCACAAGATATTTTCTATCAATTTTTAGAGTTCCACGCTCAAAATCAAAGCGATCTTAAAATTGATAACGACTTTTTCCGTAATTTATTCTTCCACACTGTTAGTAGTATAAATTCGGTTGATAGTGAAATTGCAAAATATTCTTCACGTGAATTAAAACAATTAGATTCAATTGTTCTTGCAATTCTTCGTGTTGCTACCTATGAATTAACTTCAGGGACAACTAAACCTGCAATTGCAATTGATGAAGCGATTGAAATTACTAAAAGTATCGCTGGCACAGGAAGCTACTCTTTTGTGAACTCTATCTTAGATAAAATTCGTAAAAATAAATCAGAAAATGAATTTCCTGATTTAAATGTTTAGTAGTAACTATTTATGTCTTATTTTATAATTGGCTCAAACTATGAATTAGCAGATACTAGTTTTAGTTCAAAAGTTGCTTTTTCTAACGAAAAAATGACACAATTACACCATGAACTACTCGCTCATGGTTTAGCCGATTGTGCCTTAATTATTTCTACTTGTAACCGTTCTGAGGTATTTGTTTATAAACGTTCAGTGACAAATGTCTCAGAATGGTCTGCACAAATAAGTAATGCAGTTTTAAAAATCCATAATCTTCGCTATATAGATTTAAATAAGTTTTATGCTAAAGTTGATCTTGAAGCCATAAAACATTTATTTAAAGTAGCCTGTGGTCTAGATAGTTTAATTCTCGGTGAACCGCAAATTACTGGGCAAATTAAAGATGCTATGACCTTTACAGAAAAGTTCTATCAAACTGGGGGCATTAAAGTTCCTTCGGAATTCCATCGTCTTATTGATGAAACTTTTGCCTGTGCTAAAGAAGTAAGAACCAAAACAACTATTGGTAAATATGCGGTTTCAATAGCCTATATGGCTTGTCAAATTGCACGTCGTGAACTCCCAAAAGACACTTCAACCAAAATTGTACTTGTTGGAGCTTCACAAACCAATTTACTTCTAGCCCGTCATTTAGTTCGTAATGGTTTAACTGATATAAATATAGTCAACCGCTCATTAGATAATGCTAAAAGCTTTGTTGAAGAACTTGGAGCAGGCTCCTACTATAGCTTAAATGACTTAAAAGAAGTCCTTACTGGTAGTGCTTTAGTTTTTAGTTCTACTAGCTCTGATAGTTTTATTCTCGATTATGATTTAATTAATGCTTGCCAACAAGCAAATGGTTATAAAACTTGTTTATACTTTGATTTAGCGATTCCTAATGATATAGATCCAGCAATTCAAAATATTTCTGGAGTTAGATTATTTAACCGTGATAATCTCCAACACATGGTTGAAGAGAATAAACATAAACGTGTTTTAGCCGTTGATGATTCTCTTCCGATTATCAATAAATATATCAATCGTTATCAAGAGCAAAATCGTATTCTCCAAGGTAACGATATTATTGTTGAATATCGTAACTTGGTAAATCAACACCGAGTTAACCTTTTAAACGAAGCAAAAAATGCCTTACAACGTGGCGAGGATCTTGAAAATGTGTTAGAAACTTTTTCTACCGCTTTAACCAATAAGATTCTTCACACCCCAACGCTAATTATGGCTTCGTTTATTAAAAATGGACAAACTTGTGAGCTAAATACTATTCAAGATTTTATTGATCGTAATGACCGTGAATCTTTTTCTGAAGTGTTAGAAGACACTTTAAACAAAGATATCTTTAAAAACAGATGTTGCAAAGAAGGCACTAATAGTCCTTGTTGTAACCTTTCACCTGTAAAAGTTGATAACTTTGTGGATATGTTTAGTACTAATAAATGTCCATTCCAAAATCATCAAGATATAAGTTTACATGGTTTGGTGGTTCCTATGGATGTAGATTATTACGCCAATCAAGAACTAAATCAGCTAGTTCAAGTTTGTGATGATCATTTAGTAGAATCTCAAGTAGGAAAAGTTATATTTAAAGAAAAAAAATAGCTGCAGATTTGCAGCTATTTTTTGCTATTATAAGTATACTTTCTCTAATTTAAAATATAAAACAACATGACAATTTTTCTTTCAAATTCTAAACAAATTGCTACTTCAGCATTAATTTTTGCTTTTTGGGCATCAGCAGTAAATGCTAAAGAAATTACTGAGATAACAAATTATTCTAGCTTAGCTTTGTCCAATGGTCATGCGACTAATGTAAACCAAAGACTTTTATACCAAAACACTTTAAATTATGTGCAAAATTTAAAGAGTCTAAGCCAAGAAAGTAAGCAAGAACTTGATGCTCGTCTTTCAGGATTACAAAGCTACGTTTTATATCCGTTAATTTTAACCACGGTTATTAAAAAGTTTCCTAATGACTATCCTTTAATTAAATATTTAGATTACTATACCCAATATTTTCCTACGGCAAACTTTAGTAAAGAAGCAATAGACTCATCTTTATTAACTCTTTCTAATAACGGCGACTATAATGCCATTTTAGATATCTATAATAAACTAGGCAAAGATTATCCATACAACCTTACGGCTTTATGTGCTGTAAGCAATGCTATTATTAATACAAGTCAAACCTATGACTACCCAAGTATTAATAATACTTTTAATCGTGCCCTCGAGGAAAGCTATATTAACTCATGTGGTTCTTTTTTAAGATCATATGTAGATAATGGTTTAGTGGATAACTCAAACACTCAAGTGGTTAAGGATTTTATTCTAAAAAACGCTAACTACTCTCGGGTGAATCTTATTAAACGTATTGATTTTATTACCAGATTAAATCAAGAAAATAATACTTTAGCTCAATATGCTATTCAAATTGCTGATAATCCTAAAGTTATTTTAGAAAGATACTATCCTAATAACGCTGATGCTAGTCAAGTAGATTTAGCTAACCTTCGTTTCTTAGCAACAAAAATTGGCTTTAAAGATGATAATTCTCTAATTGATTACGTTAATACTATTGAGCAATCATCTTTATCTCCTGAACTAAAACAAGCTGCTCTAGCTCAATATATTGATGTATACTTTTTCAGAATTAGCCCAGAGGTAGTAAACCGTTATATTGGTAAATATAATACCGATCGCGTCTTAGAAAATAGTGTACGTAGGGCGATCATAAACCAACAACCTTATCTGCAGTACATAGAATTAATGTCTGAAGATAAACAAAATTCGACCGAATGGACTTACTGGAAAGCTAAGGCTCTAGCTCAAACCAATCCACGTCAATCACGTCGCTTAATGGAAAAAGTTCTCGAGCAACCAGGTTTTTATGGTTTACTAGCTTCTAAAGCCTTAAATAAACCTTTTAAAGTGGCGAATAACCTTGTAAAACCTTTAGATAAGTCTCCTACTCTTAATCAAGATTTACCTTGGTATAATGCTGCAATAAAAGAAGCTAATGAGCTTAATGATACTACTACGGCTTTATATCTCTGGCGTAATTTTGAAGTAGATAATAGCTATACAGGACTTATTAATTGGTCATACAATAATGGCTTATATTATCTCGGCGTTAATAGTTCAATTCGTCAAGGCTTGCGCGATAATCTAGCCGCTCGTTTCCCTAATGCTTATACGCAATCGTTTACTGAAAAAACGCAAAATCTAACGGTTAGTAAAACCTTTGCTCAAGCTATAGCAAGACAAGAATCAGCATGGAACTATAATGCTACTTCTAGTGCTCGTGCATATGGTTTAATGCAATTTATCAATGCTACTGCTAGACGTACGGCACAAAATATGGGAATTGACTATAGTGGCTATAGAGATCTCTTTGACCCAGAATATGCAATTAGTCTTGGAACATATCACCTTTCAGAACTCTTGGACGCAAATGACAATAACCGTGCTTTAGCAGCAATAGGTTATAATGCTGGTCCAGGAAGAATTACTCAATGGTTACGTAATGCTAATGGTCGCTTAAGCTTTGATGAGTTTGTTGCAACTATTCCATTTAATGAAACACGTAACTATGTAATGAACACTATTACATTTGATTATTATTTACAAATTTTACAAGGAGTTAAAAATCCTGTAACCATTTATGATAGAGAATGGAATCGTAAATATTAAAAAAATCCTCTGTAACTTTTTCGTTACAGAGGACTTTTTTTGCTCAAAAGTTTATTTTTTGATTTTTTCAGGGCGTTGCCAATCTTCTTTTACCAGAGTTTCTTTTTTATTTAAAACTAAAGCAGGTGAGGTAACGTCTTTAAGTACGGTTGTCCCTGCAGCTATAGTTGCACCATTAGCAATGGTTACAGGAGCTACTAACTGACAATCAGAACCAACAAAAACATTATCGCCAATAATAGTTTTAAATTTATTTGCTCCGTCATAGTTACAGGTAATAACACCGGCACCTATATTTACGTCAGCACCTACTTCAGAGTCACCTAAATAGGTTAAATGACTTGCTTTAGAAGCATAACCTAATTTAGTATTTTTAGTTTCAACAAAATTACCAACTTTTGCTTTATCACTTATTAAAGAGTTTGGACGTAAGCGAGCAAATGGACCTATGGCACATTTAGCCCCTACTACCGAGTCTTGCATAATCGTATAAGGTTCAATTACCGTATTATCGCCAATTTGGCAATTGCTAATAATACAACCTTGACCAATTTTTACATTATTACCAAGTTTAACTTTGCCATGAAATTGACAATTTACATCAACGTCACAATCCTGACCAAACTCTAATTCCCCAGTTAAGGTAATGGAATTTGGTTGAATAGAATGCAGGATAAGTCCTTGTTCACTAAGTTTTTTTATCTGCATTTGGTGATAGTAGTCTTCAAGTTGTGCAAGTTGATATTTAGTATTTGCCGAAGACACTTCTTTAAAGTCAGTAGTTACCGAAGTAATCTTTTGCCCTTGGGCATAGGCTAACTTAATGATATCGGTTAGATAATACTCATTTTGCGCATTTTTATTATCAACTTGAGCTAAAAGATTTTGTAAATTTTGCGAATTTAGGAAAATAATCCCAGGGAAAACTTCTTTAACTTGACGTTCTACGTCACTAGCATCCTTTTCTTCTACTATAGCTTTAATGTTTCCTGATTGATCTCTCACTACACGACCATAGCCAAAAGGATTATCTAGAACAGTAGTCATTAGAACTATATCTGAACCTTGTTCAAACTGCACAAATAGCTTTTCAATAGTGCTCGCTTGAATTAGCGGATTATCGGAAAACATTAATAGCGTAGGAAGATTATCGCTAATCAGATCAGCAGCAACCTTAGCAGCATGGGCTGTACCTAGTTGCTCTTGCTGATATGCCCAGATAATATTTGTATGATCTTTTAAATGTTCTTGTAATAACTCACCTTTAAAGCCATACACTAAATAATTACGCTCAGGTTTTAAAATATCAATTTGCTCTAATACGCGTTTAATCATTGATTTTCCCGCAACCTTATGCATAATCTTTGGGGTATCACTTTTCATGCGCGTACCTGCACCAGCTGCAAGAACAATACTACAAAATTTAAACATACTCATAAAATTTATTACAATAAAAAAACCATTAAGCAGTGGAACTACTCAATGGTTTAAAACAATATATAAGTTGCACCACGCAACGAAGTTATCTCTTATAGACTTTCTTTTACGGCAGCAACTGCGTTATCAAAGTCTACAGCTTCACCAATTTCTGGTGATAATTGCACGTATTTTACGTTTAGTTCTTTATCTAAAACTACAACTGCACGTGCTGCTAAACCTGCTAATGGACCTTCAGCTAATTTTAAACCTAAAGACTCTAAAGTTTCTGGGTGACGGAAAGTTGAAACTGTTTCAACATTTTCTAAACCTTCTGCTGCACAGAAACGACTTGAAGCAAATGGAAGGTCTGCTGATAAGCAAAGTACTTTTGTGCCTTCTAATTTATTTAAAATAGCGTTAAATTCACGCACTGACGTAGCACAAACACCAGTATCAATCGAAGGGAATGCATTAAGTACAACAACTGAACCTGCATAGTCTGCTAAAGATTTATCAGCAAGATCTTTAGTAGTAAATTTTAATGCAGATAAGTTATCACCAACTTTAACTAATGCTTCACCTGATAATTTTACTGGATTACCTTGAAAATTAACTGTAGTCATTTTTAAAATTTCCTTATTAAAAATAATATTGTCGTTTTCTATTATACAATAAAAATTATAAAATGTAAGCCTGTTAGATACGAAAAAAGCTTGCAGATATACTGCAAGCTTTTCCAAGTTAATAAAAAATTAACGTTTAGAGTATTGTACACTCTTACGAGCTTTAGTTTTACCAACTTTCTTACGTTCAACTTTACGAGCATCACGAGTTACGAAACCAGCTGCACGTAATTCTTTACGGAATTCTGGCTCATACTCTAATAAAGCACGAGTTAAACCTAAACGAACTGCACCAGCTTGACCTGAGATACCGCCACCTTTTACAGTTACGTATAAATCGAATTTATCTGATAAATTTAAAAGTTCTAATGGTTGTTTAACTACCATCACTGAAGTTTCACGACCAAAATATGTATCAACATCACGGTCATTTACAGTGATTTTACCACTACCAGCTCTTAAAAATACACGAGCTGAAGAACTTTTACGACGACCTGTACCGTAGTATTGTTTTTCTGACATTAATCTATTCCTCTATTAAAGTTCTACTGCTTTTGGATTTTGAGCAACGTGTGCGTGTTCAGCTCCAGCGTAAACTTTTAGTTTGCGGAACATTTGACGACCTAGTGGACCTTTAGGTAACATACCTTTAACAGCGATTTCGATTGCTGCTAATGGGTTACGTACTTGTAACTCAGCAAAAGTAGCTTGTTTAATACCGCCTGGGAAACCAGAGTGGTGATAATAGATTTTATCTGATGATTTGTTACCAGTTACTTTGATTTTTGAAGCATTGATAACAACGATGTAATCACCAGTGTCAACGTGTGGAGTATATTCAGGTTTGTGTTTACCACGTAGACGAGCTGCGATTTCAGTTGCTAAACGACCTAAAGTTTTGCCGTCTGCATCAACTAATAACCATTCGCGTTTAACTTCTTGTGGCTTTGCAACAAAAGTTTTCATGTAAATTGTTTCCAAATTAAAAATTAACCTTGATTAGAAATTAAATTTAATCTATACCACAATCAACTACGACCATAAGTATAGTTACTTTTTAATAACTAACCTGATTAGAATAAAAATTCTAATCTGCCAATGGTGGGAAAACCAGATGCAAAAAGGTTGTTGTTATTATATCTTAAAATTCTTTAAATTGCAGTATTATTTTTACTCTGCATAAAAATTGGATTCATGATATCCATGAATCCAAATAACTTGCATATTATATCTTAAAAGACTTTAAATAGCAAGACTAATCTTCAATTTTTATTTCTTGTTTTACAGTTAATAATTTAGAGATTTCTGCAATATCATCTTCTGTAAGTGTACCTGCTAATACTTTTTGTTGTACTACTGCAGTTACATAATCAAACTTAGCATTAATTAAGCTTTGTTCAACTGAGTAAAGTTGGTTTACTGCATTAATTAAAGTCGTAATTGAAGCTGTACCTACTCTATATGCTGCTTGAGTTGAGTTGTAAGCTTTACGTGCTGAAGCTAATGAATCTTGGTAAGTACTAATAATTTCTTCATCATAACGAATAGATTTTAAGTTAGTACTAAATGAATTTTTAGTTTCTAAATAAGTTTGATCGTAACTATATGAAGATTGTTTGTATAACGCTTGAGTATACTTACTATTATTATAAATTTGACCACCTTGGAAAATAGGTACAGTTAAAGTAACACCTACTTGTAGACGATCTAAACGGTGAGCTGCACCCCAGTTTCTTTCACCATATTGAGTGGTGTTAGTACTACTGTTACCTAAAGAAGCTGAAAGAGATAAAGTTGGTAAGTAAGCAGCTACTGCAACCTTGTGATTTAAACGAGCTAGCTCTTTAGTCATAGCTAAAGATTTTAACGATAAGTTATTTGTAATATCGTTAACATTGCTTGAATAATTCAGTTTTGGAATAACATCACCTAGAGTGAAAAATTCTGATAGATCTACATCTTGACCAACTACTAAGCTAAAGTTAGATAAAGCCGTTTCTAAAGCAGCTTTACTTTGAATATAAGTAGCTTTAGCTGAATTTAAATTCGAGCTTGCAGTATCTAAATCGGCAGCTGAAACTAAACCAGAGTTATAACGCGAAGAAGTATTTTTATATACTTGCTCGTAATAACCCACTTGGTTTTTAGCAATGTTCATACTTGCATTTGCCGTTAACACAGCAATATAACGTGTAATCACACGGTTAATTAGATCTTGCTTAGCTGTAACATAAGTTATTTCCGCTTGGCGTTTAGTTTTAGCAGCCACATCTAAAGAGTAGAAAGCTGACATACTAAAAATATTTTGACTTAATGATAAGCTAACAGTCGATAAATAACCTTGCAGATTACGATCTGCAGATAAGTTTCTACTTAATGCCCAGTTATATGTAAAACCAACTGTTGGTAAAACATTAGCGTAGTTGGTATTAGCATTAGCAATACTTCCTTCCAGTGTAGCTTTAGCACTTTGGAAAGTAATGTCATTATTTAAAGCTAATTTATAACTCTCTTCTAAAGTAATAGCAGAAGCACTGCTTGCAAATAATAAAGCAAGTGAGCTAGCTACTGCGGCTAATCTAATTTTTTTCATTTATTTTTTTACCTTCCAAGTATATCCATTAACACCGTCCTCAACCACAACATTTAGACGGTTTAATTCATCACGTACTGCATCAGCAGTTGCCCAATCTTTTGCAGCTCTAGCTTCTGCACGTTTTTGAATTAATTCTTCGATGTATACAGGATCAACATCTAAGTTATCTGTATTTTTAAAGAATTGATCTGTAGTTTTGTAGAAAATACCAAATACATTACCAAGAGCACGCAGAGTTTTAGCAAGGTTGCTTTGCACTTGCTGATCTTTTTCAGTATTAATTGCCGTTACAAGTTCAAATAATACCGCAATAGCTTCTGGTGCATTAAAGTCATCATTCATGGCATTAACAAATTTGTCCACAAAATAGTCTGTTTTGAATAATGCTTTAACTTCTTGAGCTGTATATGCTTTGTCAAGTAATTGATCACTATTACCTTGTAAAGCGGTATATAGTCTTTCTAAAGATTTTGTCGCTATTTCTAGATTTTCAACTGTATAGTTTAAATCTGAACGATAATGAGCTCCTGCAAGGAAAAAGCGTACAGCTTCAGGTTCATAAGCTTCTAATAGAGTACGCACGGTGAAAAAGTTATTTAATGATTTTGACATTTTTTCTTTGTCTATCATTACCATTCCACTGTGTAACCAGTAATTAGCAAACTTATCGCCAGTTGCACAACAAGATTGAGCTATCTCATTTTCATGGTGCGGGAACATTAAGTCATTACCACCACCGTGAATATCAAAATGAGAACCTAGATATTTATTGTTCATCGCTGAACATTCAATATGCCAACCTGGACGACCTTTACCCCAAGGAGAATCCCACATAGGCTCACCTGGTTTTGCTTGTTTCCATAAAACAAAATCAAGACTAGATTGTTTGTTTTGCGAAATTTCGGTACGAGCACTCGCTTGCAGTTGATCTAAAACTTGACGTGATAATTTACCATAATCGTGAAACTCACTTACTTTAAATAATAAATCCCCGTCAGAATTTTGATAAGCAAATCCTTTTTCCTCTAATTTTTGACACATGGCAATAATTTCAGGAATAACTTGACTTGCACGTGGCTCTATATCAGGATGTAAAACATTTAGTCCATCTAAATCTTTGTACATCTCTTTGATCATTCGTTCAGTTAAGCTTGTAAAGCTTTCATTATTTGCGTTTGCACGGTTAATAATTTTATCATCAATATCAGTGATATTGCGAACAAAAGTTACGTCATAACCAGCAAAACGTAAATATCTATTAATCGTATCGAAAGCTACGAAAGTACGTCCGTTACCCGCATGGATAAAGTCATATACTGTTGCCCCACATACGTACATACCGATTTTACCTGGTACAATTGGCTTGAATATTTCTTTACTTCTAGAGTAACTATTAAATACTTTTAATTCTGTCATTTTTTCTACTAATCTTATAATAGCGATTAAATATATAATTATATACTCAAAGATACTGATGTAACATTTATTATTGAGTAGACAATCGTTTAT
>NZ_NRJH01000033.1 GCF_003585925.1 Psittacicella melopsittaci | reverse complement strand
TATTATAAACTTTTTATATTATTTGATTAAGAGGGCTAAATTTAAAAGACTCTTAAGATAAATTCAATAATTATGATTTTTTGTTCATCTCTGCTTGAGTCATTACATAACTTACAGCAGGGATTTCGTTGCTTACTTCTAAAGCTCTTAATGAAGCATTAATATCGTTTAGGCTCATTGAAGCTGGAGCTTTAATAATCATGTTACCTAGGTTGTAGTAAGCTAGAGTAGCGTGTTGATCACCTAAAGCAATGTTCATTACCCCTGAAACACCTGTAGTTACAGTTGCTTGGATAGCTTTACCGTCTACATCTAAAGTTTTTGTTTGAGTATTCATAGCTGCTTTTTGAGCTGCTGACATTTTGTAGTAGTCGCTATAAGCAGTTGCTGGATCTTTAGTGCTTGCGTTTGCGTTGATTGATACTAAAGCTGTTGTTGCTACTAAAGCTGATAATAATACTGATTTGATTTTCATAACTAGATTCCTATGTTTTATTGTTAAATTATTGTGTTGTTAAGTTTGTTGTTTAAGTTGTTTTTTGTTGTTTAAGTTGTTTTTGTGTGTTTTGTGTGTTTTGTTGTTTTGTTTGTGTTATTTTTCCCTTTCGGGAGTGTTCTAGAATAATTATTATGTTGTTTAATGTGTTGTTTGTTTTTTTTGTTTGTTGTTTTGTTTGTTGTTTTGTTTGTTGTTTTGTTTGTGTTTTGTTTGTGTTTTTGCTTCCCTTAAGGGAATTTCTAGAATAACTTTTATGTTGTTTAATAGCAGTTAAGGTCTTTTTATTTTTCCCTAACTTTTTACATTGGTAATTATATGCCTCACTTTTTAATTTTTCAATAAGTGAGTAATTACTTTTTTATTTTTCCACTTTTTAGCAATTTGCATGATTGTTGATTTTTAGGTATTTTTTATCCTCTATTGCATTTTATGCAATAGACTTTTGTAAAATCTGCAATAATTTTTTTATTTTAATTTATTTTTTTTAGCTTCATTTTTTATTTTATTGAGAGGTATTTATTACTTTAAATTAGAGTTATTTTTTACTTTAATGAGAGGCATTTTTTTAATTTAGTAAGGAGAATCAATTTTATTTTTCTCTTCTTTAAAGGAGTTAATTTATTTTTATATCTAAATATCTAAATAGCTTTATAGCTTTATTTGATTTTGAGAGGAAAAAAAGTATTTAAGGTTTTTAGCTCCTTTTATTAAGTGCATATTGCATTAAGCTTTTTGCTTTTTATTTAGTGTTTGCTCATCGCATGCTTTTTTCTTTGCTAGGTCTTAGTTTTTTCTCCTTTGTTTTCCGTACAAAGGCTAACATTTAAGTTTAACTTACAGTATAATAAGCCCGATTTTTTAAAAAACTGAACAAAGATCATCATGAAAGAGAATTTACTTTATAAACTCCGACTTGCTTTATGTGTAGTTTTAGTAGGGGTTATGGCTGGCTTAGGTGCAGCTTTTTTAAGTTGGCTAATCCACCATGTTGAAGTTCTTGCCTTTGGTCACTCGGAAACTGAATATCCAGTTGTTACGGATGATACAACTTGGCAACGTCGCCTCTATGCTCTGGCAATAGGGGGAATCATTATCGGTCCTTTATGGGCATGGTTACAATTAAAAGGTAAACCTATAGTGGGTATCAAAGGGATGATGGAAGGTAAAAAACCTCCTGTGATGGACAACCTTGCTCACTCTTTAATGCAAATCTTTTCTGTAGGAGTTGGGGCTCCTATAGGTCGTGAAGTAGCTCCACGTGAAGTGGGAGCAACTTTTGCTTCGCTATCTGCACGTTTATGTCGCATTGATGACCCAAAAATATTTTCCGTATTAGTTGCTTGTGGGGCTGCTGCGGGTTTAGCAGGGGTATACCATGTTCCTTTAGCAGGAGCTATTTTTGCTTTGGAAATTCTCATAGGCGTAATTAATATTCCCTATGCTTTAATTGCTCTTACTACTTCCGTAATTGCAACTTACGTAGCACGTATTACCGTATCTCCAGAAACTTTTTATCAAGTGCCGCAAATTGCTATGGATCAAGCTCATGTATGGTGGGCAGTGGTATTAGGTATTCTAGTTGGTATTCCTGCAAAAATTTTCGGCAACCAAGTAAAATGGGCTGAGGCAAATAAAGTAAAAGGCAAAGAATTAATTATTACTTTACCTTTAGTATTTGTGTTAACAGGGATAGTGGCAATTTGGTTACCAGAAATTCTGGGTAATGGACGTTCTACAGCCCAGACAGCTTATTGGTTAGCCCCAATTAGTCTGGGAGCTTTACTATTTGTTTTTAAATGGATAATGGTAATTGCTAACCTAAGAGCAGGAGCTTATGGCGGTACTTTAACCCCAGGCTTTGCTTTAGGAGCAGTATTTGGTTTAGTGGTAGGAGGCTTAATACACTTAGTTGCTCCTTCCATGGATGTAACCATGGCAACAGTAGTTTGTTCGGCTGCCTTTTTAGCAGTATCCATGAATGCTCCTTTAACCGCTTTTGCTTTAGCTATAGGTTTTACAGGACAAGGCTTTGATGCTTATTTACCACTTCTTGCTGGGGTAGTAACAGCTATGGCGGTAGGTAACTTTTTTCCGTTAAGCTTTAAGAGCAAAGAAGAAAAAAGTTCAGTATCAGAGAGCAAAAAATAGTTTTTAATTTTTTAGAGCTTAGCTTAACTTGAGGCTAAGCTCTTTTATTTTGTTTATTTTTTTTTGGGGATATGGTTTTTGCTGAATTGATTATTTTATTTTGCTTGTTTGCTGATTTGGTTATCTTATTTTTTTTGTTTGCTGATTTGATTGTTTTTGTTTGTAGTTATTAAGTAATTTTGTTTTTGACTATTTGGTTGTTTTGTTTTTTATTTTTATTGCTCTTTGCTTGAATTTCTTTTTTGTCTTTTCTCTTTTTTTTGCTTTGCTTTTTGCCTACTTTTCTCTTATAGGGGTTGGTATTAAAAAATGTCGAACCCTTTTTATTGCCCAATTTCATTTTTAGCACTGCAGCAAAAATTGCTAAGCAAAAAAAATAAATAAAATCCTTGAAGATGTATTTAAATTAATGCTTTATTTGCAAAAAAGTATTTTTGTTCTAAAAAAATGCAAAAAAAATTTAAAAAAATTTTACCTCTTTGACGCTTATAAGTACGTAATTATTACATTTTTGTAACTATGGGGAAACGAATGTAACGTCTTTTTTTCTAATTTTTATCTTGCTATACTGGGTTTGTTCGCAATAACAAAGAACAAAAAATAATACACACAACAAATTAATATAAGGAAAGTACAACATGAAAATTTTAGTATTATCATCAAACGGTAAAGCAGGTACATTAGTAGCACAAGAATTATTAGCACGTGGTCACCAAGTAACAGGTAACTCACATTCAGCAAACCGTAATGCTTTTTTAACTAGCTACTTAGAAAAAGATATTCGTAACTTAACTAAAGAAGACGTAGCAGGTTATGATGCAGTAGTTAATGCTTTTGGGGTACTAGGTGAAGAAGCTCAAATTACTGAACTATACGCTCAAGTAAACAAACACTTATTAGATCTTCTTGCAGGTAGTAAAACAACTCTATATGTAGTTGGTGGTGCAGGTTCATTATTTGTTGATGCTAAAACTAACCTTGCTTTAAAAGATACTCCAGACTTCCCAGCAGAATACCAAGCTGTAGCAAATGCACAAGCATATTCATTAAAACACTTATTCCGTGGCAACCAAACGGTTAATTGGGTATTTATCTCTCCAGCTGCTTTCTTTGATTTTGAAGGGGAACTAACTAAAAACGTAGTTCTAGCTGGTCCAGACTTTACAGTGAACAACGAAGGTCAAAGTTACCTTTCATATAAAGACTTTGCATGGGAATTAGCAAACCAAGTTGAAGCACAAAAACTTAACCGTGCTTGGGTAAACTTCCGTCAAGGTGACAAATAATTACATAAAGAATAATAGATTTATCATTTTCTATTTATTGGGATATTGCGGTCAAAATATTCTCAATTGTTAGCCTAACATCTTTTGATGTTGGGCTATTTTTTTAAGTAAACAAAGCTCGCTAAATTTGTTATAAATCGAGTAAAACTATGAATCCTTTTAAATTGTTAAAGGAGAAAATTTTCCTTTTTATTTGTGGTTAGTTATTAGTAATATTCGTGGTTAAAGAAGAAAATTTCCTTAAATCCATATAAATGCTAGAAGCTAATCTAAAAGATAGGGGAATTTTGAGGGAGAAAATGTAAATTTCACAAGGATAAATTAAGCTCAAAAGCGAAAATTAAACCAATTTTTATTTTGCTTAAATTAAGTTGCAAGGTAAAAAAAGACTATAATTTTGCAAAAAAAATGCAAAATAAAAAACTAAGTCAAAAAAATGCAAAAAAATTTAAAAAAAATTTTGCCACTTTGACGCTTAAAATACGTAATTATTACATTTTTGTAACTATGGGGAAACGAATGTAACGTCTTTTTTTCTTATTTTAATCTTGCTATACTGGTGATGTTCGCAATAATAAAGCAACAAAAAAATTACATACTTAACATATTAATATAAGGAAAAAACAACATGAAAATTTTAGTATTATCATCAAACGGTAAAGTAGGTACTTTAGTAGCACAAGAATTAGTAGCACGTGGTCACCAAGTAACTGGTAACTCACATTCAGCTAACCGTAATGCATTTTTAACTAGCTATTTAGAAAAAGACATTCGTAACTTAACTAAAGAAGATGTAGCAGGTTATGATGCAGTAGTAAATGCTTTTGGGTTATTTGTAGGTGATGATATTGCTGAGCAACACGATCAAGCTAACCGTAATTTAGTTAACCTTTTAGCTGGAACAAAAACAACTCTATATGTAGTTGGTGGTGCAGGTGCATTATTTGTAGATGCTAAAGCTAACTTAGCTTTAAAAGACACACCAGAATTTCCTGCAGAATATAAAGCTGTAGCTGATGCTCAAGGTGCGGTATTAAATAATGTATACCGTGGTAACCAAACGGTTAATTGGGTATTTATTTCTCCAGCTGCTTCTTTTGATTTTGAAGGGGAACTAAGTAAAAATGTAGTTCTAGCTGGTCCTGATTTTACAGTTAACAACGAGGGGCAAAGCTACCTTTCATATAAAGACTTTGCATGGGAGTTAGCAAACCAAATCGAAGCACAAAAACTTAACCGTGCTTGGGTAAACTTCCGTCAAGGTGACAAATAAGATATTACATTTAGATATTGGTATTAGAGGTTAACGTGCTGTTAGCCTCTTTTTTTACCTTTATAATATAAAGACCTATGCAAAATAATATAAAGACATATTCAAATTCAAAAATCCAACAAAATAATCTTCTCCAACAAAATAATCTCCTTACAATCCCCAATTAAAAGACTGGCTTTAAAGTAAAAATATATTTCTCTTCCCCTCTTGAAATAAAAGAATTTGCCTATATATCTATGGTGATAAGATATTTTTTTATCAAATCGACTGCTAAAAAGAAAAATGTCAAAAATATAAAAAAGTGTTCACTCAGTTATTGACATTAATAATTTCTTTAGGTAGAATAAATATATAAACAAATAATAAAACTTAAAAACTTTCGTAAAAATATCAATAAATTAAGTTCATTAGCAACTTAATTTTTTTTATAAGACCTACTTTGGAAATTAAGCTTATAGCTTTAGTTAAAGCTAAAGCTTAAGCATAAAGAAAAAGTAAGACTTTTACTGTAGAGATTACAGGAATTGGTCCCGAATTTAACTTTATTTGAGGATAGGTTAAGTTCGGATAATGTGCAACTCATAACTAGATGGAGGTCTAAGTATGTCAGCTGTATCATTCTTTTCTAAATTTGCTTTAACAAGTGTAGCAGTTATTGCTACGGCGTTAAGTGTAGGAGCATTTGTTACACAACAGGCTAATGTTGAATTAGCACAAAACCAAGTGGTTGCTGTTGAAAGTGCAAATGATTCATCTAACACGCAAATTACAATGCCAAATGAACAACTAACAGCATTTAGCTTTAAAAACAACCGATAAATTTTTTTAACTAAAAGGACGGAAATTTTTTAATTTCCGTCCTTTCTTTTTAAGAAAAAACCCTCAAAGCAAAATAAAAAATAAATCCCTCATAGAACAAATTACTAAAATTGTAAATTCATAGCCCTAATTGGAGTAAGGGTTAAGAAAAAATTAAGCTAAAAAACTCTAGAGAATATCTAGCAAAAACAAAAATCTGTCTCTAAAAAAATAAAAAAGTGTTTACTCAGTTATTGCATTTTGATTTAATTTTCCGTATAATATAAACCGTAAACAACATAACCTAAAACTAGTTAACCCCCTTTATACCAAAATATAGAATTATAAAAACACAAATAACAACTAGTTTTACTTATAGATAACGCGGGAGGCGTCATGCAAAGTAAAGAAGTTTTCTTATTAGAAGAATTAAGAAACTATCAACTTCATACTCTTACAAGTAAAAGAAGTAAATAATTAAAAAAATAACATTTAGGAAATTCCCGAATGTTATTTTTTTTACTAAAAAAATAAAAAAGTGAGTACTCACTTATTGATTTAGACGAAGAAAAAATATATAATAGTAAACGTTAAAAACAAAACAACAAGCATAAACAATTTAACTCATTAAATAATAGAGAGGATAAAAAAGAGACACTAGTTTGCTCAAAAATCAACTCTATAACTTTAATAACACCCATCACAACCTTCTCTAAGTTATAGAGATTTGCATAAACAACAACTTATAGGAAACTAGTTATGTCAATTTTTAAGAAGCTTATTAATTTTTTAGTAACAGGTACTTTAGTTATTTTGAGTGTAGGTAATTTTTCTACAGTGAATCATGTTGCTCAAAATGATTCGCAACACAAATCTAGTGTAGCTCATGTAGTAACTCAGCATCCTGAAAACAAAGCTTAATCCTCTCGATTTTTTTTTGATCTTTTCCAAATAACATTTGGTTATCTGTCTCAACTTAGGATATTTTCCATGTACGCAAAGTTTTTTGCTATATTCCTCGCTCTAGCTGTAGCTACAGCTCCGAATATGGTTTACGCCCAAACTTCTAGTCAGAACATTCAAGTAGAATCTGGCTCTAGTTTTAATCTCGCGGCCGCTTCTAACATGAGTGTAATTGACAATGAACAAGGACGTTACATTGCCATGCACTTTAAAAAGTTTGACGGCAGAGACAATATAGTTCTTACTAATGTAGATAACTCAGAACAAGGAACTATTTATCAAATTGGTTTAGTAACTTTAACTATTGTCGATAGTTTAGACATAGTTAATATTAATCGCCTCTTAGAAGGTCTTGGTTTAGATCTACGTTTTGATGCAAATAAAAATGTAGTGAGAGTAGCTCTAGACTAAACAACAAACAACAAAGAAAAAACAACAAAACTGCAAAGAAAAACAACAAACGGGTTGCTCAGATAAAAACAACAAAACTGCAAAAAAAGAGCAATACCCAATTGCCAAGATAAAAAACAACAAGCTAATTGCCAAACAACACAAAAAACTGCAAAGAAAAAAATAACAAGTTAATTGCCAAACAACATACTAATAAGATAAAAAGTAAGGCTAGGAGCTAAATAGGGTAAATAGTTTACCCATTTAACAATCTAATAAGGGAAAAAGCCCAGATAAACTAGCCCAATAGCTAAAAGCATAGGCTAAATAGAACAACACTTACAACAAAGTTTTATAATAAAAAACACAACAAACAACATAAGGAAATCACTATGCTAAGTAAAAAAATTATTACTTCACTTTTAGTAGCAGCAACTTTAGGTTTTGCAGGAACAACTAGTGTATATGCTGAGACTAATACGTCTACAAATACAGCTAGCCAAACAACTGAATCAGCAAAACTAGTACCAGAACTATTTTTAGAGGGTTATACCGCAGTTCGTACTAATGTTTTAGATACCGAAAACGGTAAAGTTTACTCAGGATTATTTAATAATGGGGTAATCCAAGCGGTACTAATTCGTGAAAGTGCAGAAGTAGTTCCTATGCGAACTTATAGCATTGATAGTTTATCAATTACTGCACCGCAATCTATGAGTGCAGACACTATTAACCAAGTGTTAAAACAATATGGACTATCACAACGCGTGGAAAATTAGTTTTGGTTAATTATTTAAATTAAAAGCAAAAAATTATAAGAGTTACCTGCGGGTGACTCTTTTTTTTGGCAAAATTTATAGCAGGGCCAAGAAATGAAAGAGCTTAACAAGTTAGCAAAGCAAGCAAACTAAGTAAAGCAAGAAAATGTTAACGCAAGTAAAGCTAATAATCGAGAAGGGAATTACAAGGCAAGAATAAGAGGAAATATAAGTTCGGATAAAAGCTAAAGCAAAAGAAAATATGCTGATATAAGGAAGCAAGGGGAAAAGATATGAGGCAAAAAGCAGATAAGATAAAGAAAAAAGCTAAGGCAAAAAGCTAGATAAGCTAAGCCTAAAATAAAAAAGTAAAAGTAAAAAAGCGAGGTAAAGAGAAAAGAAAGAGGAAGAAAAATCTCAGACAAAGGCTTACTTCAAGGGGGAGCAAAGTAATTTCTTTGCTTTTCTTCCTCAAAAAATACTGTAATTTTTTGTATTTACTTACAGTATTTGTGTAGGTTTAACAACAGGAGAATCATTAAAAACAAGTACAACCGTACTTACGGGTACTATTCTATAGCTGGGTTTAGGTGTACATGAACATAAAACCAAGCTCGCCGCTAAGATTAGTAAACTCGCTCGTAGGAGATATTTTTTCATAAAAAGTCTCTAGTTTAACGTAAGGGAGAATAAAGAATAGGTAAGATAAATTTTTATTTTTCCAAAAAACTTTCTTTTTAGTTCCCGAATCTCTCGGTGTTTTTAGAATAAAGGAAAAATAATTTGTTTTTTCCCTCTTGGAAATTAAAAATTTAGCGTTATACCTCAATATATATAATCTTAAACAAAGATTATGTATTGTATTTTGGTATATGTTTCTTTAGTTGAGTATTTGCAGTAGTACTCAACTAAAGTTTTATTACAGCGAGGAATTCTCGCGATAAATAATAAAAAACCTATGCTTTTATTATAGTACACTATTTAATTTAGTTATCACTAAATTAAACTTTTTCTTAGGAAAAAATCAACAAAAAGTTTTTTCCTTAAATTCGGTTTAACATTTATCTGTATTTAAGTTAAATATTGGTAAATACTTGTCTATATTTAAGTTATTAACCTTAGCTTAAATCTGTGCGATTTAAGTTAATCTTCTCTAATAAATTGCTATGAAGTATTTTCTAATTTTTACTTTATTAGCTAATTTTACTTGGATGCAGGCTCAAGCTGAAGAAAAAAGTACTTTCAGTTCGAACCCTGCCGTTTATACGCAAGCACCTACATTTAAACCTATGGTCAATTCTACTTTAGAAAAAGTAATTGACTTAAGTACCAATAAACAAAAAATCTATGGTGCTATGTACAGAAGCAATGCAACTTGTATATTGGTAATTAAAGTAAACGATCAACCTATGCCAATGCGCACATATAATCTGGGCTCACTTTTAGTAAAAGCTCCTTCTTATCTTGCTCCACAAGAGATTAATCAAATGTTAACCGCTTTTGCAAGAAGCGAACGTATTGGCAACAATTAAAAAATTTAAGTCCTCTGCCCGTGCAGAGGACATTTTTTTAACAGTACTTTAGACAGTGACAAAGAGTAAAAGTTTTAGGTATCGGTAGAATCAAACATTTGCAAGAAAAATCAAAGAGTAGAGCGAGAAAAGTAAAATAAACTTAGCAAAGAAAAATGGAAAATCTTTATTTGCTTGATTATTAAGAGAGATCTTCTTTGTTGCTGTTTGTTTATATCTAGAGAGATATTTTGCGTTGCTGTTTGGAAATATTCATTGTTGTTGCTTGTTTGCTTATTTAGAGAAATTTTCTTTGCTACTGCTTGCTTATTTAGAGAAATATTCTTTGGTGATATTTTTTTGAAAAAATAATTCTTTTGTTCCTGATTTTTTGCTAAAAAAACCAATAAAATTCCTCAATTTATTTGCAACAATAAAAAAATTAGAAAAAAAATTAAAAAAAATTTCTCCTAAAAAAACTCTTTGCACTCCTGAGAAATTCGTAGTTTTTCTTCCTTTAGGCTCAGGAAGTTTTCTAAAAAAATAATTTTCCCTCTTGCAAGGAAATTTTTTTCGTGTTAATTTATTTACATAAGGTTTATTGTCTTATATATTCAATATTTTTATTAATAGGTTACTTATATGTTTTTCCCAGTTACTTCTTTATTATTAGACTTAGTGAACGCAAATGATACATTTGTGGCGCTTGGTCGTGGATAAAAAAGTAGCAAAAGAAAAAATCACTTAGAGACCTCGCACAAATGTGCGGGGTCTTTTTTTTTGGTTTGGAGTTTAAAAAATGTCTGACAAGATTATTATTTTTGATACTACCCTACGGGATGGAGAGCAAGCTCTTAAAGCAAGTCTTTCCGTAAAAGAAAAACTACAAATTGCTCTAGCTCTAGAAAAACTTGGCGTCGATATTATGGAAGTTGGTTTTCCAGTTTCGTCGCTAGGTGACTTTGAGTCAGTGCAAACTATTGCTCGTCACATCAAGAACTCACGTGTCTGTGCTCTTGCTCGTGCTGTAGAAAAGGATATAGACGCGGCCTATCAAGCTTTAAAAGAGGCTAAAGATTTTAGAATTCATACTTTTATTGCTACTTCAGCTCTGCATGTAGAAAGTAAACTCAAGCGTTCTTTTGAGCAAGTAGTAGACATGGCAGTACATGCAGTAAAACATGCGCGTCGCTATACCGATGATGTAGAGTTCTCTTGTGAAGACGCAGGACGTACGGGAGTAGATAATATTTGTCGTATAGTCGAAGCAGCTATAGACGCAGGGGCAACCACTATTAACATTCCTGATACCGTTGGCTTTACCCTGCCCGAAGAATTTGCTTCGATTATTACTAATGTACGCAATCGCGTGCCTAACATTGATAAGGCAGTGATCTCGGTACACTGCCACAATGACCTAGGCATGGCAACCGCTAATTCTTTAACTGCCGTACAACATGGAGCTCGACAAATTGAGTGTACAATTAACGGCATTGGCGAACGGGCAGGAAACACTGCTCTTGAAGAAGTGGTAATGGCAATTAAAACTCGTCAAGCTCTGCTAGGCGTAGACACCAATATCAACAGCAAAGAGATTTACCGTGTTAGCCAAATGGTAAGTCAACTTTGTAATATGCCAATTCAACCTAACAAGGCCATAGTTGGAGCTAATGCTTTTGCTCACTCTTCGGGTATTCACCAAGACGGCATGCTTAAAAACAAAAACACTTATGAGATTCTTAGTCCTGAGAGCATAGGCCTCAAAAAAGAAAAACTCAATCTAACTGCACGTTCGGGGCGAGCGGCCGTTAAAGGACACATGACGGATATGGGATATAGTGAGCAAGACTATGATCTTGATAAACTTTATCAAGCGTTTCTGGCTCTTGCTGACAAAAAAGGACAAGTATTTGATTATGATCTCGAGGCTCTTGCCTTTATTGATATGCAGTCAGAAGCGAGCGATCGCCTTAGCCTTAAAAAAGTAAGTGCCCATGCTGTTACCGATTACCCTGCAACTTCGTTCGTTGAGCTCGAACTCGACGGCGAGAAAATGAACACTGTAAGTACAGGAGGTAATGGTCCAGTTGATGCTACTTATAATGCAATTCTGGCTCTAACTAAGCTAGATGATCTGCATATGCTAGATTACAATATAGCCGCTAAAGGAGACGGTACTAAAGCTCTTGGGCAAGTGGATATAGTAGTCGAACACCAAGGACGTAAATACCATGGTGTAGGTCTAGCTACTGACATTATCGAGTCTTCGGCATTAGCTCTGGTAAACGCTATTAATGCCATTTATCGTGCTCAAAAAGTATCAGCTCTAAAAAATAAAGGAGTTAGTTATGCAAAATAATAAAGTAGCAGTATTAGCAGGAGACGGCATAGGTCCAGAGGTAATGGCACAAGCTCTTAAAGTTCTGCAAGCCGTAGAGAAAAAATTTAATTTTTCCCTAGAGTATGACGAATATGCTGTTGGTGGTGCTGCTATAGATCAATTTGGGCAGGCTTTACCGCCTGAGACTCTAGCAGGTTGCGAGCAAGCGCAAGCAATTCTTTTTGGTTCGGTAGGAGGTCCCAAATGGGAGCACTTACCTCCAGCCCAACAACCAGAACGCGGAGCTTTACTGCCTCTACGCAAGCACTTTGCTCTCTTTGCTAATATGCGTCCTGCCAAACTCTATCAAGGGTTAGAGCAGTTTTGTCCACTAAGAGCGGATATAGCGGGCAAGGGTTTTGATTTACTGGTAATGCGTGAACTAACTGGAGGCATTTACTTTGGGCAACCTAAAGGACGCCAAGGAGAGGGGGAGCAAGAAATGGCTTTTGATACTGAAGTTTATTACAAGTATGAAATAGCTCGCATTGCTCATTTAGCTTTTCAAGCAGCCCAAAAACGCAAGCGTAAAGTAACTTCAATAGATAAAGCGAATGTGCTTTTAAGTTCCATGCTCTGGCGAGATACGGTAAACCAAGTAGCTCAAGCTTATCCTGAAGTAGAAGTCGAGCATATGTACATAGACAATGCCACCATGCAGTTAATTAAACAACCTGCGAGTTTTGATGTATTACTTTGTTCCAATATTTTTGGTGACATTATCTCGGATGAATGTGCCATGATTACTGGCTCTATGGGGATGTTACCTTCGGCAAGTATGAACCAAGATGGTTTTGGTTTATATGAACCAGCAGGAGGCTCGGCACCCGATATTGCTGGTAAAAATATTGCTAATCCAATTGCGCAAATTCTCTCAGCAGCTTTAATGCTCCGTTATAGCTTTAAGCAAGAACAAGCAGCTCAAGCTATAGAGCAAGCGGTCCAAAAGGTTCTCGCTCAAGGCTATCGTACTGCAGATCTAGCAGATGCTCAAACGCAAGCAGTTAGTACGAGTCAAATGGGTGACTTAATTGCATCTCACATTTAAGGTAAGGGAGAGGCTCTCACCTTACCCTGAGTAAGCTCAGGGAACTGGTAAAAGCTCAAGGCAAAACAAAAGCTCAAGCTAATAGCCCAAGCAACAAGTAAGTTGCCAGAGGCAAAAGCTCAAAAGGTAAAGTAAAAAGTCAGTACAGCAAAGAACAAAAGCTCACAAGTGCAAAAAACTATAACTAAACACAAAACACAAAAGCAAAAAAACTGACATAAAAGCACAAATCACAAAAACACAAAACACAAAAGACTGACACCAAGCACAAAACACAAAAACACAAAAAAAGCTGACACAAAACACAAAACACACTTCTTGCCCTAGCCTTTAACTCTATGGCAAGAACTAAAACTTAAAATACTTTAAATACTTTTTCTCTAGAAAAAAAATAAAAAAACGAGAGTGGTTACTTATGGGAAAAACTTTATATCAAAAACTTTTCGATGCTCACCTAGTGCACGAAGAGCCAGGACAAACACCAATTATCTATATTAACCGTCACCTTATGCATGAGGTGACCTCACCGCAAGCTTTTGCGGGTTTACGTCAAGCAGGACGTCAAGTCCGTCAACCGAGTAAAACCTTTGCGACTATGGACCACAGTATTTCAACGCAAAGTCGTGATCCTGCTGCCTGTGGAGAGCAAGCTCGCATTCAAGTATTAGAGCTAGATAAAAATTGCAAAGCCAATAATATTTCTCTCTATGATCTGCAACATAAAAACCAAGGCATAGTCCATGTAGTTGGACCCGAGCAAGGTTTAACCTTACCTGGAATGAATATAGTATGTGGTGACTCTCATACTTCAACACATGGAGCTTTTGGGGCACTAGCTTTTGGCATAGGTACTTCGGAAGTAGAGCATGTGCTGGCAACGCAAACGCTCAAACAAGCTCGAGTTAAAACCATGAAAATTGAAGTAAAAGGCAAGGTAGCTCCAGGTATTACAGCCAAGGATATAGTACTAGCAATTATTGGAAAAATGACTATGGCAGGGGGTACAGGTTACGTAGTAGAATTCTGTGGACAGGCAATTACGGATCTATCTATGGAAGGACGCATGACCGTATGTAACATGGCCATTGAAATGGGGGCTAAAGCAGGAATTATTGCTCCCGACCAAACCACTTTTGCGTATTTAAAAGGACGTCCTTTTGCTCCTAAGGGCGAACAATGGGAACAAGCTGTTGCTTACTGGCAAACTCTGCATTCAGATGCAGATGCTGTGTTTGATAAAGAGGTAGTAATCGAAGCTTGGCAAATTGCTCCGCAAGTAACTTGGGGAACTAATCCTGGGCAAGTTATTGCCATTGACCAAACTGTGCCTAACCCAGAAAACATCAATGATTTAATTGCCCGTCAATCTGCCCAAAAAGCTCTTAAATACATGGGACTTGATCCTGAGATTAATCTCACTGAAGTTCCAGTAGATAAAGTTTTTATTGGTTCGTGCACTAACTCACGCATTGAAGATCTGCGTGCAGCAGCGGCTGTAGTTAAAGGACGCAAGGTTGCTCCTGGGGTAGTGGCTTTAGTAGTTCCAGGTTCGGGCTTAGTTAGAGAACAGGCTGAGCGTGAAGGTCTTGATAAAATCTTCCTTGAGGCTGGTTTTGAGTGGCGTTTACCTGGGTGCTCTATGTGTCTTGCTATGAACGATGACCGTTTAGGCGAAGGAGAGCGTTGTGCTTCTACTTCTAACCGCAACTTTGAGAGTCGTCAAGGTCGCAATGGTCGTACCCATTTAGTGAGTCCAGCTATGGCAGCAGCAGCTGCTGTGTTTGGTAAGTTTACCGATATACGTAAAGTAGAACTATTATAGGAGAAGAAGATGTCAGGTTTTACAACTCATGCAGGTCTAGTTATTCCTCTTGATATTGCCAATGTAGATACAGATGCAATTATTCCCAAACAATTTCTCCAAGCGGTAACACGCGAAGGTTTTGGTAAGCACTTATTTCATCAATGGCGTTATTTAGATGCTCAAGGTACTCAACCTAATCCAGAGTTTGTCTTTAACTATCCTGAGTATCAAGGAGCAACCATTCTCTTAGCTCGCAAAAACCTTGGTTGTGGTTCTTCGCGTGAACACGCTCCTTGGGCTTTATCTGATTACGGAATCAAAGTAATGTTAGCCCCAAGCTTTGCAGATATCTTTTACAACAACAGCTTAAACAATCATCTGTTACCAATTCGTTTAAGCGAAGAAGAAATTGAACAAATTTTTACTTGGGTAAGAGCTAATCTGGGAAAAGAAATTAACATTAATCTTTCAGAACAAAAAGTTTATGTTGGTTCGCATGTATATGAGTTTACCATAGACCCTTTTGCCAAAGAATGCTTAATAAAAGGTCTAGATAACATAGGTTTAACCTTACAGCATCAGGATGCCATTAGTGCTTATGAACAACAAATTCCTGAATGGTTACGTTAAAAATAAATAGTAATTACTTACAACTTTTTTAGAAAATATTTGTCTAAATATATAGCTACTACAGGTG
>NZ_NRJH01000032.1 GCF_003585925.1 Psittacicella melopsittaci | reverse complement strand
GATGAAAGTATACTAATGGAAGAAAGAAAACAACTACATATAGTTTGAAAAATAACAAACTAAAGAGGGAAAAACCTAAGAGTAATTGTTTGTTATTCTTTACAAAGTCCAATACTTTAGTGCATAAAGCAGTTTTACTCATATAAAAATCCTTATATAAAAGGGTTAGCTTATTGATAAGCCTCTTTTAGCCCATATACTTTTAGAAAGTAGGACTTTATTTTAATAGTACTTAATTAGCTTTTTATAGTTTATCAAATCTAGCTATAAATTTGTACTCTTTACCAAGTTTTTTTCGCATATTTGCATAAAAATAAGTAATATTAAACTTTTGAGAGAAAATGAGATAATGATATAATCATTATCTAGTACAATAAATTAGGTATATTTTTTTTAACTTTAAATTACTGCACGCAGAATGATTATTCTTAAGTATTTAAAGAAAAACATTTTAAAGACGTTTATTATTACGTTTTTAATTTTATTTTCAATATTTTTTGCTCAACAGCTAATAGTGGCTTTTACTCAAGTAAGTAGAGGGAATATCCCTGTAGCATTTGTCTTTAAGTATATTCTTTTGAATATGCCAACAATGCTCCAGTATTTTTTACCTTTTGCTTTCTTTTTAGGAGTATTATTTACTTTCATCCGCATGTATAACAATCAAGAGATGACAGTAATGTATGCCTGTGGTTTATCTTATGGAAGAGTTATTAAAAGTTTAATGCTTCCGACAACCATAGTGTTTGCCCTATGTTTAGTAAATTCACTCTATATAGCTCCAAGTCTTCAAACTGAAAGTCGTAATCAAATTCAGTATTTTCGGACAAATCCGACTTTTTCATTAATTTCACCAGGAAGTTTTAACTCTATCCCTAATACCAATTACATTCTCTTTGTCAATCAAATAGATGGTAACCTTGCCAAAGGTATTTACGTTTTTGAGTTTAATGAAAATAACATTAACTTTATTATGAGTTCGCAAGGTCAGGTTAGAGTTGAGGATGGACAGCGTCTAATAGTATTAGAAAATGGTTCGCTATTTTCTCGCGATCTATCTGATAATTTTTATAATGTAGTTTCGCAAAACTTACCTGCTATAGCTCAAGGAAAGGTAAAACAAGATAATACAACTCAAGAGCTAACTGCCGAGCAACAAGAAGAAATTAAAAAGCTTTTAACGCCTAAGAGCGATGAAAAAGGAACTTTAATTTTCAATTCCAATGACTATACTTATGATCAATTAAAGCAAGTGTTAAATAGCAATCTTGCCGATATTAACAAGATTAACTTTACCACTTTAACTTTACGCATAGGTTTAGTGCAACAAGAGAGTAATTTAGAAGCATATAAATTTAAAACTGTAGTGCAAATAATTAGTGATCCAGATATAGATAAAATGGCATACTTGGATTTATTTGTTCGTATTGTAAATGCTTTATCGGTATATCTTTTTGCTCTTCTTGCATTTGTATTTGGTAAGGTAAATCCACGTCAAGGTAAATACTCTAATGTGATAGTTTCTACTTCACTTTACTTTGTTTATTTACTCATTTTAAATTCTTTAAGTTCGGTAATTAATAAAGGAAAGGTTATAGATACTACCTTGTATGTTTTTATTGCCACAAATATAATTTACGTCTTCTTGGTATTTATCTTAATTTCAGACCGACCTTATATTAAGAATAATTTTATTTTTGCTAGAATTCGTAAATTCTTTGGAGGACAGTAATCCATGGTTTTATTTCGTATTTTAGATAGATACCTAGTAAAAAAAATAAGCGTTACTGTATCCTTTACGCTTATAGGTCTGGTTCTCTTTAGTCTAATTATTCGTATAACCGAAGAAATATCAAACGTAGGTAAAGGTGCCTATACTTTAACTGATGCTTTACTTTATTCAGTAATGTTAGCCGCTCCGGATATAAATACTTTTTTCCCTATGGCAGGCTTATTAGGAGCTATGATTGCTTTAGGGCAATTGGCAGCCAATAGAGAATTAGTTATTATCCAGTCGGTTGGAATTTCTCGCGTGCGAATCTTTTTAGGCTTACTTTGGTTTATTATTCCATTTTCGCTGTTAAATTTAGCTGTGCAACAGTGGGTAGCACCTCACGCGGCTTCTTATGGCTATGCCATGAAAAACAATAAGCTAAATAATGGTAATTTCTATACAAGCAATCAAAGCCTTTGGTCAAAAGCAAGTGGCGAGTTTGTCTATGCCCAAGTAGGAAATAACTCTAATTTACAGGATATTCTTATTTTACAGTATGATGAGAATAACTTTGAAATAAGCCAAGTTATTTTAGGTAGACAGGCAGTTTGGAATGATCAGGCTAAACTATGGAATATGGCTAATGTGCAAGTTTTTACTTTTAACACGCAAGGAGAAGGTGGTTTAACACCAAGCCAAGAAAATAAAGTAAAAGAAAATCTTGCTCAAGAGGGAAATGAACAAGAGATTTTACAGTTATTACAAAAAGAGTTAATCACTAAACAAAATTTTGATATAAAGCTTTATAGTGAATATAACTGGAGCTCTAGTTTAACCCCAGATAAGCTAGTCTTAGTGAACCAAGATAGCAATAACTTTACCTTAACTTCATTATGGAGTTATATAAAGTATCTTGATGAAACCAAGCAAAACTCAGATACTTACAGATATCAGTTTTGGGCAAAAATATTTGCAGGCTTGAGCTTTTTTGTCATGATGTTTGTGGCTACTTCGAGTATTTTTGGGAATATGCGTAATGTTTCGATAATGCTAAAAATATTCTTTGCCGTAATCTTAGGTTTAATTTTCTATGTGTTAAACAATACAGTAGGTCCGTTATTAGTTACTTACGGTTTAACGCCACTTATAGCTTCTTTAATTCCTTCGCTACTTTTTTACCTTTATGGTTTATACTTGGAAAGGAAGAAATAGAAAAAAGCGATGCATTTGCGTGCATCGCTTTTTTTATTCTAAAGAATATAATTTTACTAGGGTTAAAGGGATAATAGTTCCATTATCATTTAAAGAGTAGCTATACTCGCTTGGAGATAATTTAGCACTCAAAACTGTATCGACAATAATGTTGTTTTCTTGAATGTTTAGATTTTCTAAATTATGGAAAGCTAAAATATTTCCAGTTGCTTTGCTAGCACTTTCACTAATGTGAGCTTGTAAAATAGCTTGTTCACTAGGTGCACTTCCAGTAAAGCTAAAAATAGCATGAAGTTGATTATTTGCGCCACGGAATTTAGCACGAGCAATACCTTCTTGACCTTGGTAACATCCTTTACGGTAGCTAACCGCTTGTTCCATTTGGTCTATGCCTAAAGCTTGTGGTAAATATCTATCTTGATCAGCTTCTTTTAGGTCATAAACAAAACCTTGAAGCGAAGTTAAAGCTAAAGCTTGTGCATTAGTTAGTAATTGAGATTGCACGGCAAACTTTGCTTTGATTTGTTCTTCACTAGCCTGAGCATTAGCGATAATAAATTGCAGATTATATGGAGTAATCTCTTTATATTCATTATTATCGAAAGTCTCGATTGTAGCTGTATCACTAGGATCATTGCTTACATAAACGCCAAGTTGATCTTGGAGTTTGATTTCGAGTTTACTAAAAATCGCAAACTTTTTAAAATGCTTTTCTAGACGTTGAGCATTTTCTAAACCATAAACAAGAATTAAAAATTGCTCTAGGTTGAATTTGTATAAACGGATAGTACCAATTACTTTACCAGTTGGTAAAGAAACCGAAGTATAAGTAGCAGTTTGCTCTGGCAGAGTTTCAAGGTTTGCGGGTATCTGGCCTTGAAGAAATTTTTGCGCGTCTGGTCCAATAAAGGAAATAACACGCCAATTAGTTAGTTTTGTGTTCATATCTAGGGTAAATATAAAATGAGAATTTCTTAACAGCTAAATTATACAACTAATTAAATTACGGCTGCTTAGATTTTTACAGGAAAATCAGGCTTTCTAAGGACAAAAAACACTAATATGGGAAAAAGCCAAAGAAAAATAGCCACAGGAAAAGTAAGGGAAATTTCTGAAAATTAGACTTTTATTTTTTCATAGGGCATATGTATTGTATAATTTAGTAAGTTATATTCTACAAAAAACAATTTTTTAAAATTCAAACAAATATAGAGCATGAGATTTAAAAAAACTTTATTTAGTTTAGTTACTCTAGGAGTGGTAGTTGGGGGAGTTGCTGCTTACATGAACTCACCTAAAACTGTTGTAGCAGGTGAAGCTCTACACGGTTACCTCAACGAAGATAAAACCCTAGTATTTTGTATCGGGAGATCACCACGTGCCCTTAGTCCTGCCATTGTCGCTGACGGTACATCATATAACTCTTCTTCACGAGTAATTTTTAATCGTCTAGTAGAAAATGAACGTGGAAGTACAAGTTTAGTTCCTGCCCTAGCCGAATCATGGGAAGTAAGTCCTGATTCTAAAGTAGTAACTTTACATTTACGTAAAGGGGTTAAGTTTAATGATAACGATATTTTTACCCCGACGCGTGATTTTAATGCCGATGATGTAATTTTTACTTTTGACCGCATGTTAAACGCAGACAACCCATATAACAAAGTAAGTGGTGGTAATTACCCTTACTGGAGAATGATGGGCTTTGGGAGTTTAATTAATCACTTAGAAAAAGTAGATGATTACACAGTAAAAGTATATCTTAATCAGCCAAATGTGACTTTTGTTTCAGACTTAGCTATGGATGTACTCTCTATTTACTCTAAAGAATACGCAGATCAATTACTGGAGCAAGGTCATCCAGAATATATTGACCAAAAACCTATAGGTACTGGACCTTGGAAACTAGATCAATATGTTAAAGATACAGCCATTCGTTATGTAATTAATCCAAATTACTTTAGAGGGCCTGCGGATATAGGTACGCTAATTTATAGTATTACCCCAGATCCAACATCACGTTTAGCAAAAGTTATTACAGGTCAGTGTCACTTCATGGAAGCTCCTAACTCAGCCGATCAAGCTGAAGTTATTAAAAAGTATAATCTAAAAACAAGCCTACAAACTGGGTTAAATGTAGCTTATATAGGTTTAAATAACGATCGTGAGTTTCTTAAAGATGTGCGTGTGCGTAAAGCTTTAGATATGGCAATTGATAAAAGAGCTATAGCTAGACTAGTTTATAACGATCAAGTTGTAACTGACGGACATGTTCTTACTTCAACTATGTTAGGTTATGATCCAAATCTAAAAGTTGATACTTATGATCCAGAAAAAGGAAAACAATTACTAGCAGAAGCTGGCTATCCAAATGGTTTTGAGATTAAATTATTTGTGCAACCTGTATCTCGTTCTTCTAACCCTAACCCAACCCGTACAGCTGAATTAATTCAGCAAGACTGGAAACAAATTGGCGTAAATGCAACCTTAGTAACCGATGAGTATAATAACTTTATTAAACGTACTCGTGAAGGTGACTTTGATGCAGGAACCTATGGTTGGTCGGGAGATAATGGGGACTCAGATAACTTTTTAACCCCTCTGCTATCGACACAGTCTATAGAAAAATCTAATTACTCTCGCTTTTCTAACGCAGAGTTTGATGAACTTTTATATTTAGGACGTACAACAGCTGATACCCAAGAGCGTGCAAAAATTTATGCTCAAGCAGAACAAGTGTTTGTTGAGCATCAACCATTTATTGTTATAGGTCACTCAATGCTTTTAGCAATTATGCGCCCAGAGGTTGTTGATTATAAATATACTCCATTTGGTTTTGTGGAATTCTATGGCGTTAAATTAGAAACTCCTGAAAATTCTTCTAAATAATTAGACAGATATAGAAGCTATGTTTAACATTATTTTGAAAAAAGTATTAATGTTAATTCCTACTTTTTTTGGTATTACATTATTAACTTTTATTTTAGTTCACTCTCTTCCTGGTGATCCTGTATTAGCCATGTTAGGTGATAAGGCTCCTTCTCAAGAAGATTATGACGCTATGCGTGCAGCTCTAGGCTTAGATCAGTCTTACGTTACGCAATACTTAATTTATATTAAAAATATTTTCCATGGAGATTTTGGGGTAAGTTTTAACACAGGGTTACCTGTACTCCAGGAGTTCTTCGCACGTTTTCCAGCTACTTTAGAGCTAACCATTACGGCAATGCTTTTTGCTTGTGTTATTGGTTTACCTATAGGGATTATGGCTGCTCTAAATCGTGGACGTTGGTTAGATAATTTACTCATGTCGATTTCCTTAGTAGGATACTCTATGCCTGTATTCTGGTGGGGTTTAATCTTAGTAATGTTCTTTTCAATTACCTTAAAGTGGCTCCCTGTTTCTGGTTACATTGGCGTAGAATACTTTATTCCGCAAGTAACTGGTTTTTCGATTATAGATGCTATTCTATCTAAAGATGTTGGAGCTTTAAAATCAGCTCTTGCTCATATTGTTTTACCTACTATTGCTTTAGGTACCATTCCAACTGCAATTATTGCTCGTATGACACGTTCATCTATGTTAGAAGTGTTAAATGAAGGATTTATTCAATCTTTAAGAGCACGTGGTTTTAGTGGTTATCGCGTAATAGTTAGTCACGCTTTACGTAATGCCTTAATTCCAATAGTTACAACTTTAGGGCTAATTGTGGGCGGTCTTGTTTCTGGAGCTATTTTAACCGAAACAATTTTCGCATGGCCTGGCGTAGGTAAGTGGTTAATTGATGCAATTAATTCTAGAGACTTCCCTGTAATTCAATCAGCAATTCTCTTTATTGCATTTTTTGTAATTTTAATCAATTTTGTGGTAGATATTATCTACACCTTAATTAATCCAAGAGCAAAATAATATGACAACTTCAGTAGATAGTAACAAAGATCTTATTTCCGATAAATCTTCTACAAGATTGTTTATTGAAGCGTTTGTGCAAAATAAAGGGGCAGTGCTTGGATTCATTTTTATTATTATCCTAGCTTTAGCAGGTATTTTTGCTCCTTATGTAGCGCCTCATGATCCTGTAGAGCAATTTCGTGAATTTGCCTTACAGCCTCCAGCATGGATGGAAGGTGGTAGTGTGCAATTTTTATTAGGTACCGATGACCTAGGACGTGATATTTTATCGCGTATTATTTACGGTGCTCGTGTATCTATTTTAAACGGCTTAGTTATTGTTGTTATTTCCTCAATAATCGGGGTTACCCTTGGTGTATTAGCTGGTTATTGTGGTGGCATAATTGACATAGTAATTTCACGTATTGTAGATATTATTATGTCTCTTCCTTCCCTTTTAGTAGCTATAGCTGTAGTTGCGGTTTTAGGACCTTCATTAGAAAACGCAGCTCTTGCTATTGGGGTGATTTCCATTCCTTCTTACGTACGTTTAATGCGTATTGGGGTACGGGTAGAAAAATCTAAAGACTATGTAACTGCTTCACGTCTAGTAGGGGTAGGTAATTTAAAGCTTATGTTTAGCACTATTTTACCTAATACTTTAACGCCAGTAGCAGTACAAGCAACCCTGGGCTTTTCTAGTGCGATTTTAACCATGTCGGCACTTGGTTTCTTAGGTATGGGAGCTCAACCTCCTGCACCTGAGTGGGGAACTATGTTATCTGAATCAACCAGATACTTTTTATCTGCTTGGTGGACAATTACTTTCCCAGGTCTTGCAATTCTATTAACCGTACTAGCTTTCAACTTTATGGGTGATGGTGTACGTGATGCTCTTGATCCTAAATTAAGACAGGTGAGTTAAGGATTATTATGTCAAACAACGCATTAACAGTTAAAAACTTAAAAGTTACGTTTGGGAAAAAGACAAATAAACCAACTTTAAAAGGTGTTTCTTTTACAGCTCCAGCAGGTAAGGTTCTGGGGGTAGTGGGAGAATCAGGTTCAGGGAAATCTGTAACCTCTCTAGCAGTTTTAGATTTACTGGGCAAAGTAGCTCATATTGAAGCTGATACTATTGAAGTAGACGGCATTGACTTTTTAAATCTTAGCGTTAAGCAAAAAAGACCTTATTTAGGTAAAGTAATTTCTTACATTTTCCAAGATGCTTTAAATGCTTTAGATCCTACTTACACTATAGGGCAACAAATTATTGAAACTCTACAAGTGCATGAACCAGGTAAGTCAAGCAAAGAGTATCACCAACAAGCAATTAAATTGTTAGAAGAGGTGGGAATTAAAGATCCTGAATCACGTTTAAGCTCTTATCCGCATCAGCTTTCTGGAGGTCAACTTCAGAGAATTATGATAGGTATAGCTATTTCAAGTAAACCAAAAATCCTAATTGCTGATGAACCTACTACAGCCTTAGATGTGATTATTCAAAAGCAAATTGTTGATCTGCTGTTAAAAATCCAGCGTGACAATAATATGACTATGATCTTTATTAGCCACAATTTAGCATTAATTTCTGAAATCTCAGATAAGATTATTGTAATGCGTAAAGGGGAAATTGTTGAAGAAGGAAGTGTAGATGATATTTTCCTTCATCCAAAACAAGACTATACCCGAGCATTAATTAGCTCATTGCCTCAATTTGCCCGCAATTTACAACCGATCGATAATTAAAGGAATTGATAATGGTTAATAAAAGTAATAAAGAAAATGCAGATTTTTTCTTGCCACAAGAAGTCCCTTTAATTGTGAGTTTTGCTAAAGAATCTGCAACTAGTGAAGCTGAACAAGTTCATCACACTAGTGAGCAAGGATTTTATGATAATTTAGCTCAAGATCCTGCTTCTGTTGATGATAGTGAGCAAGCTTTAGATGTTAAAGCAAGTAACCCAGAAAAACCTGAAAAACTAACTGAAGTTGTACGTGAAGCTAAATCACAAGTAAGTGATTTTTCTGACTTGTACTCGCAAAGTGCTCTTAAGGTTACACAAAAGAAAGAGTTAGAAGTTAACTTTAATGAGCAAGGCTATACGCTTAAAGAAAAGGTGAGCGAGCAAGCAACTCAACCGACTGAAATTGATATCCCTGAAGTAAAAGAGGATATTTCTTTTCCTAAAGTTGAAAATGCTAATGTTGTAGCTACAGTGGTGCAAGAACAATCAGCAAGTGCTGAGCAAGCAACTGATACAAGTGTTACTGCTCCAGAAGTAGCTGACACAAGTACTACTGCTCCAGAAGCATCTGAAGCAAGTGCTACTGCTCCAGAAACAGCTGAGGCAAGTGAAGTTGAACCAACAAGTCAAACTGTGGCTGAACAAGAAAATCAAAACCTTGCTGAACAAGAAAGCCAAGCAACCCCAACAAGCAAAGAATATACTTTCTTTGATGGGAGCAAACGTCAAGTTAAGCTTTCGAAATATTATCCTGAGTACGAATTTGATATAGATGACTTAATGAAAGATGCTCCAGTGTTACTGGAAAGTAAAGGTTTAAGCAAAGATTTCAAAATTCGTAAGGGATTATTTAGCAGTACAACTTTACAAGCAGTTAAGGATGTATCTTTCCTATTACATGCAGGTGAAACTGTATCTATTGTAGGTGAGTCAGGTTCTGGTAAGTCTACTTTAGCAAAAATGATTATAGGTATTTTAAAAGCGAGCCAAGGGGAAGTACTTTTCAAAGGTAAGCCAATAGACTTTAGTAAAGCTGAAGATCGAGAATTAATGCGTAAAGAAATTCAAGTGGTATTCCAAAACCCACATTCATCGCTAAATCCTCGTAAAACAATTTACAGTATTTTAGAAGAACCTTTAATCTACAATACTAAACTTAATTCTCAAGAGCGTCGTCAAGCGATTGAAAAAATGATTCAACTTGTAGGTTTACAAGTAGAGCATTTAAAACGTTACCCACATATGTTTTCTGGGGGACAAAAGCAACGTATTGCCATAGCTCGAGGCTTAATTTTAAACCCTTCAATTGTAGTTGCCGATGAAGCGGTTAGTGCTCTAGATGTATCTGTACAGGCTCAGATTTTAAACTTAATGTTAGAAATCCAAAAACTGTACAATACCTCATTCCTCTTTATTAGCCATGACTTATCAGTAGTACGTCATATTTCTCATAGAGTAATAGTTATGTACCATGGTGAAGTGGTAGAATATGGTAATGTGGAAGATATTTTTAATAATCCACAACATGAATACACTAAACGTCTTCTAGCTGCTATTCCAAAATTACCACCTTGTGTAGTAAATAATAGATAACAGCTTAGCCCTTTTAACTTAGGTTAAAAGGGCTAATTTATTGCACACCAGTATAAGTTTAACTATAATTAGAGAGAAGATAACTGCTTAAGTTAAATTTGAGGAAATTATGAAAACATTACGCTTTTTTGTTTTAAACGGTCCTAATCTAAATCTTTTAGGTTATAGAGAGCCAGAAAAATACGGTACAGTTACTCTAGAACAAATTAATAAAGAGTTAAAAACAACTCTGGCTGAGCATTTTATTGCTAAAGCAAAAAACAGTGAAGAGATTAAGTTTATCCTTGAGCGTAGTTTAGAAAAAAATGCCCAAGAGTTTGCTGATATAAGCGTGAATTTTAAAGTGCACACTAGTTTTGAATTTGAGGTAGTTGAAAGCGAACAAAGTTATAATGTGCAACTTCACTTTCACCAAACAAACAATGAACATGAATTAATTACGACTTTACACAAGTCATTTTTTGATCGTTTAGAAGATCCAGAAGTAGAAGATTACTTTATTATTAATCCTGCTGCTTTTGGGCATACTTCGGTGGCGTTAAGAGATGCCTTATTAGGCGTAGAAGCTCGTTTTGTAGAAGTACATCTTTCAAATATTCACAAACGTGAAGCTTTTAGACATCACACTTATTTACAAGATATTGCTCAAGGCGTAATTTGTGGCTTAGGTGCTAAGGGTTATATTTTAGCTTTAAACTATTGGTTAGACGCCTTATAAAGATAAAAGATTTGTATATAAATAGTAAATAATTTAGTTTTTGTGATAAAATAAGCAAGATTGCAACTTTGAAATTTAGTTGAAAGGACTTTTAGCTCCTCGGAGTTGGCTAGCTAAGTCAATGTTATTTAAGGATAAAAGGCGTTCTATTGAAGTGATTTTAATAGGATGTAATTTTAACTAAAAAAGTTTCTTTGCAAACCGAATTGTAAATAATTAACTGACTAAATACATTGTTATGTATTTGCTTACATGATGTAACTTCTTAATAGGATTGTCAATGAATTTTGATATCAAAAAAATTGAAGCTTTAATTAAAGTTTTTGAAGAATCTTCGCTAACTGAGATTACAATTGTTGAAGATAAAAACTCAATCGTTTTAAATCGTCAGCAAAATATTCAAGTAACAACTGGTGTTAATGCCTTTGCTCCAGCAGCTCCAGTGGCAGTAGCACCTGCAGCTGCACCAGCAGCCGCTCCTGCAGCACCAGCTGAACCTGAAATTAAAGGTCATAAAGTTTTATCACCAATGGTAGGTACTTTCTATCGTCGTTCTAGCCCAGATGCTAAACCATTTGTAGAAGTTGGTAGTAAAGTAAAAGTGGGTGACACTTTATGTATTGTTGAAGCAATGAAGATGATGAACAAAATTGATTCAGACAAAGAAGGCGTGGTTAAAGCAATTCTTGTTGAAGATGCAAACGTTGTTGAATACGATCAACCATTATTTATCATTGAATAATTTTCTTAACAATTAATCGAGCAAGATATGTTAAAAAGAATTCTAATTGCTAACCGTGGTGAAATCGCATTACGTGTACAACGTGCATGTAGAGAGTTAGGAATTGAGACAGTTGCAGCTCACAGTACTATTGATAATTCTTTAATGCATGTAGCATTAGCTGATCAAAGTATTTGTATTGGTCCTGCTCCTTCAGCTAAATCATACTTAAATATTCCTGCCTTAATTTCGGCAGCCGAAGCTACAGGTTGTGATGCTATTCACCCTGGTTATGGTTTTTTAAGTGAAAATGCAGAATTTGCTGAAGCTGTTGAAAGCTCAGGTTTTACTTTTATTGGTGCTCCTGCTGAAGTAATTCGTGTTATGGGTGACAAGGTTGCCGCAATTAATACGATGAAAGCTGCTGGTGTTCCTTGCGTACCTGGTTCAGATGGTCCGCTTTCAAATGATATTAAATTAAACAAAGAAATTGCCCGTCGTATTGGCTACCCAATTATTATTAAAGCTTCTGGTGGTGGCGGCGGTCGTGGTATGCGCGTAGTTCGTAATGAAGAAAGCTTAGAAGAAGCTATCTCTATGACTAAAGCTGAAGCTAAATCAGCATTCAATAATGACATGGTTTATATGGAAAAATACCTAGAAAACCCACGTCATATTGAGATTCAAGTAATTGCTGATAACTTTGGTAATGCTGTATACTTAGCTGAACGTGATTGTTCAATGCAACGTAGACACCAAAAGGTAGTTGAAGAAGCACCAGCACCTGGTATAACTCCAGAGCAACGTGAAAAAATTGGTACAGTTTGTGCTGAAGCATGTAAACGTATTGGTTATCGCGGTGCAGGTACATTTGAGTTCCTTTATGAAAATGGTGAGTTCTACTTCATTGAAATGAACACTCGTATCCAAGTAGAACACCCTGTTACAGAAATGATTACAGGTGTAGATTTAATTCGTGAGCAAATTCTTGTTGCTTCTGGTTTACCTCTTTCAATTAAACAAGAAGATATTCAAGTACGTGGTCACGCAATTGAATGTCGTATCAATGCAGAAAACCCAGACAATTTCTTACCTTCTCCAGGTAAAATTGTTTCTTTCCACGCTCCAGGCGGTTTTGGTATTCGTTGGGATTCTCACATTTATGCAGGCTATTCAGTACCACCAACATATGACTCAATGATTGGTAAACTAATTGCTTATGGTGATACACGTGAAATTGCAATTAAACGCATGAATCGTGCTCTACTTGAATTAGTAGTAGAAGGAATCAAAACTAACCTACCTCTACAAATGGATATTATTAATGATGAAAACTTTAACAAAGGTGGCACAAATATCCATTATTTAGAGAAAAAATTAGGTTTACAAGACTAAGAAAAATGACGCTACAAATCGTAGCGTCTTTTTTGTATTTAAATCCCCTACTTTTTCTAGAGTTAGTCTCTCCAAATACTTGGGTTTGTGATAAAATATAACACGTGAGAGATTGCAATTTTTATTGCGTAAATTTCGTTTATTTAATAAAAAGAGCAATTATTTTTTTGCTTAGAGAAAAGAATTTATGACTAAGACAAGATCATTTAATCGTAGTAATTTAGAATTTCGTCCTGTAAAAATCACACGTAATTGTAATATTTGGGCAGAAGGTTCAGTATTAATTGAGTTTGGTCGCACCAAAGTGCTATGTACAGCTTCAGTAAGTAATAAATTACCACCTTTTATTAAAGATCAAAAGCTTAATCATGGTTGGTTAACTGCTGAATATAATATGCTTCCACGCGCAACAAATACGCGTAATTCTCGTGAAGGTCGTAAAGGAAGTATTTCTGGTCGAACCATGGAAATTCAGCGTTTAATTGGACGTGCTTTACGTAATGCAGTAGATCTAGAAAAAATGCCAGATGTATCTATCACTATTGACTGTGATGTTCTACAAGCAGATGGTGGTACACGTACTACCTCAATAAATGGTGCATGTATTGCTTTATATGATGCTTGTCAATATCTTGTGCAAAAAGGGTTAGTAGCAGAGAACCCATTTAAAGAATTTGTTGCAGCCATTTCAATTGGGATTAATGAAGATGAGATTCTCGTTGATCTTGATTATGAAGAGGATTCAAACATTGGGGCTGACTGTAATGTAGTAATGAGTGAGTCGGAACAAGTTATTGAATTCCAATTAAGTGCAGAAAAACAAAGCTTCAATAAAGAATCACTTGATCAAGTTTATAACAGTGGCTTAGCAAGTGTTAAAGAAATTATTAGACTACAAAAAGAAAGTTTAGGTATAGCGTAATATTAACTCTTTTTTAAGAGACATTATTCATGGAAAATAATTTTAAAACTCATTTTGATATTAAAACCTTCCAAGGGTTAATTCTTGCTCTCCAAGAGTATTGGGGTAATGTAGGTTGTACAATTGTACAACCATTAGATTTAGAAGTTGGTGCAGGTACTTCTCACCCTATGACAGTTTTACGTGCTTTAGGTCCCGAGCCTATTTGTTGTGCATATGTTCAGCCATCACGTAGACCTACAGATGGACGTTATGGAGAAAACCCAAACCGTTTACAACACTTCTATCAATTCCAAGTAATTCTAAAACCATCACCAGACAATATTCAAGAGTTATATATTAACTCTTTAAAAATGTTAGGTTTTGATACAGTTGAAAATGATATTCGCTTTGTTGAAGATAACTGGGAAAACCCTACGTTAGGTGCTTGGGGTCTAGGTTGGGAAGTTTGGTTAAATGGGATGGAAGTATCTCAATTTACTTATTTCCAACAAGTAGGTGGTCTTGAGTGTAAACCTGTAACAGGTGAATTAACCTATGGTTTAGAGCGTTTAGCTATGTATATTCAAGGCGTAGACAATGTTTACGACCTCGTATGGTGTGACGGTCCTTTAGGTAAAACCTATTATGCTGATATTTTCAAACAAAATGAAGTTGAACAATCGGCATATAACTTTGAACAAGCAGATATTGAGTTTTTAAGTTCTAGCTTTGAACATTACGAAAAAGAAGCTAGACGTCTTCTTGAATTAGAAAAACCATTACCTTTACCT
Source organism: Psittacicella melopsittaci (assembly GCF_003585925.1). Classification (GTDB taxonomy): domain Bacteria; phylum Pseudomonadota; class Gammaproteobacteria; order Enterobacterales; family Psittacicellaceae; genus Psittacicella; species Psittacicella melopsittaci. The sequence goes on along the minus strand of NZ_NRJH01000032.1, from coordinate 28,677 downwards.
GCATATGAGCAAATTCTTAAAGCAGCTCACTGCTTTAACCTTTTAGATGCACGTAAAGCAGTTTCTGTTACCGAAAGACAAAGATATATTTTACGAATTCGTACATTAACTAAACTAGTTGCTGAAGCTTATTATGCAAGTCGTGAAGCTTTAGGTTTCCCTATGTGTAATCGCATGCAAACTCTAGATTAATATAAGGTATAGTGCAAGATGACAGAACTTAATAAACATAGTTTTCTGGTTGAGTTAGGTACAGAAGAATTACCACCATCAGATTTAAAAAATATTAGTGCTGGTTTTACCGACGCTTTAGTTTTAGCGTTACACAAAGCAAATGTAGCTTACGATGAAATTGAATCTTTTGCGACGCCAAGAAGAATTGCGGTTTACATTAAAGGCTTAAACAGTGTTGCTAATAGCCAGTTAGTTGAAAAAAGAGGTCCAGCTAAGGCTGCATGTTTTAATGAAGATGGTTCTCTTTCTAAAGCTGCGCAAGGTTGGTTAAAAGCAAACAACCTAGAATTTTCTCAAGTTAGTTTCTTAGAAACTGATAAAGGAGCATGGCTCTATTATTCTTTTGAACAGCCAGGTGCAAGTTCAGAAGAGATTTTACCGCAAGCTGTTGCCGAAGCCTTAGCAGGTATTCCAATTTCTAAAGGCATGCGTTGGGGTAACCATGACTTTACGTTCATTCGTCCTGTACATACATTTACTATGTTACTTGATGATAAAGTACTCGAAGGTACAGCTTTTGGGGTTAAATCAGATCGTAAAATTTATGGTCACCGCTTTTTAGGAACAAAAGAATTTACCTTAAATCATGCCGACGAGTATCAAAGTCGCTTATTAGCTGAAGGTTCGGTAGTAGCTTCTTTTGCTGAACGTCGTAAAATGATTGTGAACAATGTGAAAAAACTAGCTTCACAATACAATGGTTATGTAAACCTAGAAGATGATTTAGTAGATGAAATTACCTCTTTAGTTGAGTATCCAAATGTATTAATTGCTAACTTTGAAAAAGAATTCTTAAAAGTTCCAAAAGAAGCGTTAATTCATACTATGGAAGGTGACCAACGTTACTTCCCATTATTTGCCGATAACAAATTTACGCAATTATTACCGCACTTTATTTTCGTATCTAATGTAACGCCAAAAGATCCGAGCTTAATTATTGCAGGTAACGAAAAAGTAATACGTCCACGTTTATCAGATGCAAAATTCTTCTACGAACAAGATCTGAAAAAACCTTTAGAAGATTTATTACCGCGTTTAAAAATGGTAGTATTCCAAAACCAATTAGGTACGGTTTATAATAAAACTTTACGCTTAGAAAAATTAGCGTTAGTTTTAGCAGAAAAACTAAAAGGTAATACTACTTTTGCACAACGTGCAGCCCGCCTAGCAAAATGTGACTTAATGACCAACATGGTATTTGAGTTTACTGATACCCAAGGTATTATGGGAATGTACTATGCTCAAGCTGCAGGCGAAGAGAAAGAAGTAGCTCGTGCTTTATTTGAGCAATACTTACCACGTTTTTCAGGTGATCAATTACCAACAACCTTAACAGGTTCTATTTTATCTTTAGCTGATAAATTAGATACTTTAGTAGGTATTTTTGGTATCAACCAACCTCCTAAAGGTGCAAAAGACCCATTTGCTTTACGTAGAGCTGCAATTTCTATTTTACGTATTCTAACCGAAAATGGCTTTAACTTAAGTTTAGGCAGTTTAGTACAGGCAACTATTGAAGTTTATGGTGATAAACTAACTGTTCCAGCTGATAAACTTAAAGAAGATATCTTATCTTTTGTAAATGGTCGTGTTAAAGCTCTATATGAAGAACAAGGCTATGCGATTGATGAAATTCAATCAGTACAAAATCTAAATATTGATAATCCTTATGACTTCTTCTTACGCTTAAAAGCCGTACATGACTTTAAATCTAATTTAGCTTGTGAAGATTTAGCCGCAGCTAATAAACGTGTAAATAACTTCTTATCTAAATCTGATTTTGATAATAACGCTAAAGTTGATGAAACTTTATTCGAAACAGATGAAGAAGTTAATCTTTTCCAAGACCTATTAGTTTTAGAAGAACGTTGCTTACCTCTATATCGTGCCCAAGAATATATGAAAATTCTTTCAGAATTAGCAAGTGTACGTGAGGATATCAATGCCTTTTTCGACAATGTAGTAGTAAATGCCGAAAATGAACTTGTTAAAGCTAATAGATATGCTCTATTAAACAAATTACAGCTACTATTTAGTTTAGTTGCAGATATTTCAACCTTAAATTATTAATTAAATAAGTAAATCTTTATCAAGATTTGCTACATAGGATTTTCTTCACATGTCAAAAATAACGTTCGTAACCTGTGCTTTACCTTATGCAAACAATGACCTGCATTTAGGTCATATGTTAGAGTATACTCAAGCAGATATTTGGGTACGTTACTTAAGATTAACGGGCAATGATGTTGCATTTATTGGCGGAGCTGATGCTCATGGGACACCAATTATGTTACGTTCTCGTTTATTAGGTATTACACCAAATAAGCTTGTTGAGGATTTCCGTGCTAACTATATTGAATTATTTAAACAATATAATATTAGTTTTAATAATTTCAGTTCTACCGAATCTCCTGTACAGTATGAAAACGTTGAGCACGTTTACAACTTATTAGATAACAATGGCTATATAGTAGAAGAAGAAATTGAACAGTTCTACGATACTGTTGAACAAATGTTCTTACCAGATAGATATATTAAAGGAGAGTGTCCAAACTGTCATGCTCCTGATCAATATGGTGATAACTGTGAAGTTTGTTCATCTATTTATTCGCCAACAGAATTAATTAATCCATATTCGGTATTAACTAAATCACGTCCAGAATTACGTAAATCAGCTCACCTTTTCTTTGATTTACCTAAATTTGACGCTAAATTACAAGCATGGTTTGCTAACAGTGATATCCAATCTGAAGTAGCAAACAAAATGCAAGACTGGTTTAAACAAGGTTTACAAAAATGGGATATCTCGCGTGATGCTCCTTATTTTGGTATTCCTGTTCCAGGGAAAAAAGATAAATTCTTCTATGTATGGCTAGATGCGCCAATTGGTTATATTTCTAGCTTTAAAGAGTACTGTCTTGAAAAAGGCCTAGATTATGATAAATTTATCCGTCCTGATAACGACAGCATGGAAATGTATCACTTTGTAGGTAAAGACATTATCTATTTCCACTCTTTATTCTGGCCTGCAATGTTAATGGGGGTAAACTACCGCTTACCTTCTAATGTTTTTGCTCATGGTTATGTAACCGTAAACGGCGTGAAAATGTCAAAATCACGTGGTACTTTTATCAAAGCAAAAACATGGATTAAATATGTAAGTGCAGATGCTTTACGTTACTATTATGCAGCTAAATTAAATCTATCTATTTCTGATGTGGATTTAAATTTAGAAGACTTTGTTTCACGTGTAAACGCTGATATTGTAAACAAATACGTTAATATAGCTTCACGTGCTTCTTCATTCTTATCTAAACAATTTAACAATCGTTTAGCTGTAGATCTTGATGAACCATTAAATTATCAAGCATTTACAACTAAGTTTGAAGAAATTGGTCAAGCTTATAAAGAGTTAAACTTTGCTAAAGCTATTCGTGAAATTTCTGCTTTAGCTGACGAAGCTAACCGTTACTTTACTGAGCGTGCTCCATGGGTAATTGCTAAAGATCCTGAACGCGTAAAAGAGTTACATCAAGTTTGTACGCAAACTATTTTCTACTTTAGAGCGATTATGACGCTATTAAAACCAGTAATTCCTGGTATTGTAGAAAAAGCAGAAGAGTTCTTAGGTGAAACTTTAAATTGGGCAAGCTTAAATAAATTACCATTTGGTAAACAAATTAACCAATTTACGCCAATTTTCACGCGTCTAGAAAACTCAATGATTGAAACTTTAATCGAAGAGTCGAAAAAGGAAGCGGCCGAAGAACAAGCATTAAATGACAAATTACAAAAAGATTTTGATGCTAAACATAATCTAAATCAACAAGAGCCAGAAGAAGTTGAATACATTACTATTGATGACTTCTCTAAAGTTGATCTACGTTTAGGCGTGGTTCTTGAGTGCTCAGCGGTAAAAGAATCAAATAAACTTTTACGCTTTAAAGTTGATTTAGGTAATGGTGATGTAAGAAATATTTTCTCGGGTATTAAAGAACATTACCCTAATCCTGAAGAGCTTGTAGGGACAAATGTAGTGGTTGTAGCTAACTTAGCTCCGAGAAAAATGAAATTTGGTGTTTCTGAAGGGATGATTTTATCTGCTGAAACAGACAGTGGATTAAGTGTAATTACCACCAAGGATAAAAAATCACCTGGTAAAGTATCTTAATCTTTAACTAACAAATAATAAGCCACTAATAAGCCTATTAGTGGTTTATTATTTATCATTAACGGAATATCTCATAGTGAATAATGCTATTTTCTATAAACCTAAACATTTATGGCGTGCGTTAATTTGCATGTGTATAGCGTTAGCTCTATTTTGTTTATCTGTTTTTAAAACAATAGAACCTTTTAGAGTTTATTTAGATAATTTTACAAATCGTATTTTTATATTTAACTATGGTACTAATCAAATAGTTAACCATATTACCCCGAATTTTAAAGATGTTGGCTCTTTAACTTCTGCTAACGAACAATTACAACGTCAGGTAACAGCACTGCAATCTGAGTTATCTCGAGTTAGAGCTCTCGAAGAAGAAAATAAACGCCTCAAGGCTATTCTTGGTATCAATGACGTAGATGTAGCCTATATGCAGGCTGTAAATCTTATTAATACCGAGCAAGGTGTAAAAAATAATATTATTTTTATCGATAAAGGGGCACAAGACGGGCTTTTTTACGGGCAAAATATTTTTGATGCCTATGGTTTAATAGGGCAAATTATTTCGGTTTCTGATAATCAAAGTCGTGTATTAATGATTACCGATGTTAATTCCTATGTGCCAGTTTATAATCTGTCTAACCAAGAGCAGTATCTTCTTAAAGGAAGCAACACTCAAGAGTTAGAAGTAGAGTTTATTAAACCTAAATCAGAGATAAAGGTAGGAGATAGACTTTATACTTCAGGTTTAGCACAAAGATTTTTATCTAATTACCCAGTAGCTCAAGTAACACGTGTAGTTACCGATAGCAATAATAATGTTATTCGAGCTTATGCTCAACCTTTAGCCCATTTAACTAGTTTAAGATATATGGTGGCAGTATGGCCTTATTGTAATATTATGCCAACGCAACAGTCACCTAATCTAGTTTATAATCGCGAGTATAATCACAACTCGCTCTTGCAACGTTTAGAGCAAAATCGTAAAAGTCGTACTACGAACTTTTTATATTATCAATATCGTGGCGTAAGTCCTGAGAGTTTAAGTTTTGCGCAGTATTTAACGCGTCTCAAAGGCGTTTCGCAAGTAGTAGACACAAATTATCAAGCTGATACTAACCTAGGTAGACAACACTGTTACACGATCAATCCAACACGACCAAATTTAAATCGAGGAGGTAATGATGAATAATCTTATTCGCATTATTTTTATTTATTTAACTTTTTTCCTCGGTTTTGTTGTAACTACAATTCCTTGGGCAAGTGAATATGTGAGCTTAAGACCTTATTGGATTCTCGTTTTACTGTTAATTTGGTCAATTAAAGACCCAAGTAAAGTGGGATACATTACCGCTCTCGTGCTAGGGATATTTGCCGATAGTATTAGCGGATCCCATCTAGGGGAACATAGTATAGCTTTTATAATTGTAACTTTTCTTAATAAGCGTCTAGTTAAGTTATATCAAAATATAGGTTTTGTTTTTCAAACCCTTAGTACGGTCTTTTTAATCTTCCTTTACTCTATTATTATTTTTATCTTAGAGTTATTTTCATATAATTTTATCCAATTTGATAAAAACTTTTTCTTACCTATTTTAACTTCAACCATTATTTGGGCTTGGCTCTATGTTTTAATTGATATGGGACAAGCTTGGTTAGGGCGACGTTTAGGAAGAAGCTTTGGTAAATAATCATGAATAAGTCAACAGAACTTTTTGCAGAAAGTAAAAAACATATTCCAGGTGGGGTAAATAGCCCAGTAAGAGCATTTTTAAGTGTGGATGGTGATCCTGTATTTATTGATCATGCAGATAAGGCCTATCTCTATGACGTAGATGGTAAGCGTTATATAGATTTTGTTGGCTCATGGGGTCCTGCAATTTTAGGGCATAATCATCCAGAAGTGGCTCAAGCGGTAAAACAAGCAGTTGACCGTGGCTTGAGCTTTGGAGCTCCAACGGCTATTGAAGAGCAAATGGCGGATTACCTTTGCCAAAATATTCCTAACTTAGAAATGGTACGCATGGTTTCTTCTGGAACCGAAGCAACTATGAGTGCAATTCGTTTAGCTCGCGGTTATACTCAGCGTGATAAATTAATTAAGTTTGCAGGTTGCTATCATGGTCATAGCGACTCATTACTTGTAAATGCAGGCTCTGGGGCTTTAACGCAAGGAACTCCTAGTTCGGCAGGGGTAACTAAAGGAGCAGCTCAAGATACTTTAGTGGCAAACTATAATGATTTAGCTTCGGTTGAAGCTCTATTTGTAGCTAATCCAGAGCAAATAGCTTGTGTTATAGTTGAACCTGTGGCAGGAAATATGAACTGTGTTCCTCCAGTACCTGGTTTTCTTGAAGGGCTAAGAAAATTATGTGATCAATACCGCGCAGTTTTAATTTTTGATGAAGTTATGACTGGCTTTAGAGTAGCTTTCCAAGGAAGTCAAAAAGTTTATCAAGTTGATGCTGACTTAATTACTCTTGGCAAAATAATTGGTGGGGGCATGCCTGTTGGTGCTTTTGGGGGTAAAAAAGAAATTATGGCACAAATAGCTCCATTAGGTCCAGTTTACCAAGCTGGTACTTTATCGGGCAACCCTTTATCTATGACCGCTGGCTTAACTACTTTAAAATTATTAAATGAAGAAGAAAATTATGCTAAATTAGAAGAAAGCACTAAATATTTAGTGCAAGGTCTAAAAGAAAGGGCACAAAAATATAATATTCCATTTTTTGTTACCCAAGTAGGGGCTATGTTTGGTTTCTTCTTTAGTCAAGGTCCAGTAACCGACTTAGCTTCAGCGTCACAAGCTAATATTAGTCAGTTTAAAAAATTCCACCAATTTATGCTCGAGCATGGAGTATACCTTGCTCCTTCACCATTTGAAGCTAGTTTTATGTCTTTAGCTCATACTAAAGAAGACTTAGACTATGTTTTAGATCTTGCCGAGCAAGCATTTAAATTACTTTAGGATGTAACATATGGGGCTTAGAGTTTTTAATTTACTACTAGTTTGCGTTATATGCTATCTAGTTTACGGCATTATTGCTGGGAGAAATGGCTATATCTATTTAAATGATATGAAAGCAAAAGTAGAAGAGCAATTGCTAGTAAATACTAAGCTCCAACAAGAAAATGCTTATTTGCAACAAAGAGTTGAAGCTTTAAAAACTGGTAATCTCTTTACCTATGAATCTTTTGTGCGTCGACAAATGAATTATATAAAGAGTGATGAAGTATTCTTTAGAATTATTGACAATCGGATTATTCCGACTTACTACTCTAAAGAAAATGCTGACAAATATGTTCCTGCACCAAATGCACCAGTTCTAAATCCAAACTTTAATAGACGTAATTAGGAACGATAAATGGCAAAACATATTGCTCTTTTATGTGCTGCGGGCGTGGGCTCAAGGATGCAAGCTCAAGTACCTAAGCAATACTTAAGTCTAGACTATCAAGGGAAAAAGCAGTCAATTTTAGAAATAGCAATAAAGAAATTTAGCCAACACCAATGTATAGATGCTACTCTTGTTGCTCTTAATGAAAATGACACTTACTGTAATGCCTTGCCTGAGTTTGCAAATTTTAGTTCTCAGACAAATGATCATCTCCAAGCTTTACAGGCAAATAACTTATATGCCTGTTTAGGCTATGGGCAAAGAATTCATACGGTATATTCTTTGCTTGCTAATGCCATGGAATTGTGCTTACAAAAGAGCTGGCAACCTGAACAGACTTATGTATTAATCCATGATGCAGCTAGACCTTGTATTAGAAGCGAGGATATAGATCTAATTGTAAAGCATATAGAGCAATTAGATTCGCTTGAACAAATTCTTGCTAAAAGTGAACAAGGTGAACCTGTGCAAGGAGGAATTCTTCCTGCTGCTAGTGTAGTGGATTCGGTAAAGCAAATTTCTGGGAGCTATGCCCAAGACAACTTAGATCGCGACAAGTTAGTCTTGGCTCAGACCCCGCAAACGTTTAATTTGCTCTACTTGTACTATTTAGTAACTAAGCTCTTTTTATATGCCGAGCAAGATATTAAGCAGGATAAATATCATGCAGAATATACTAAATATTTACAAGTATTTCCAAGTTTAGAAAAACTTGAAAATAGTAAATTAGCCGAATTAAAGTTAAGGTATAATAAAGCTTTAAATAAGCAGTCTAAACAACAAATTTTTGCTTCTTTAACCGATGATTGTTCGGTGGTTGTTTACTTTAATGACTTAGTTAAAGTTGTTCTTTTAGGAAGACATAACCTAAAAGTCACAGTTCCCGAAGATTTAGATTTAGCTCAATTTTATCTTAATTTAGGAAAATAAGTATGCTAAGAATTGGACATGGATTTGATGTTCATGCATTTGATCAAGAGTCAACTGGTCCTATAAAAATGGGGGGTGTTTCTATCCCTTATGATCATGATTTTTTAGCGCATAGTGATGGTGATGTACTTTTACATGCCATTTGTGACGCGTTATTAGGTGCTTTAGCTTTAGGTGATATAGGCAAGCACTTTCCTGATACGGCACAGGAATTTTATAAAATCGATAGTAAGATTTTGCTAAGAAAAACTTACCAATTAATTCAAGAGCATGGTTATAGCTTAGTAAATTTGGATGCGACAATTATTGCTCAAGCTCCTAAATTTGCTAATTATATTGTGCAAATGCGAGAAAGTATTGCTGCCTGCTTAAATACGCAAGTAAGCAATGTTTCAGTAAAAGCAACTACTAGTGAAAAGCTAGGATTTACAGGAAGAAAAGAAGGAATTGCTGTAGAAGCCGTTGTTTTAATTAAAAAGGATCAAGAATAGATATGAAATTAATGCAAAGGTTTTATGACCGCGTAACCTATTATGCTGGACATAAAAAGGCAAATCTTTTTCTTTGTGTATATAGCTTTCTTGAAGCAATTATTTTACCCGTGCCAATTGATGTTTTACTTGGTCCTATTGCCATGCAAAAACCTCACCAAGCTTTTAGGTTAGCCTTTTACGCTGCCTTTTACTCTTTACTTGGTGGTTGTGTGGGCTATACTCTAGGGTACTTTTTCCACGATATAGCGGCACAGGTGTTTTCTTTAATTTCAGGCTCAAGTACAACGGCAGAAAACATAAATGAGAACCCTACATTTCAACAAATAGAAGCCTTTTTAAATCAACATGGGATTTTATCTGTAGTCTTAGTTGGTTTTACTCCGCTTCCATTTAAAGTTTTCTCTATCGCATTTGGTTTCTTTGAATATAACTTTGCGATTTTCTTTTTCTTTAGTTTTATTTCGCGTTGGGTAAGATTTTTAATTGTTTCTTATCTTTTTGCTTACTTTGGACAAAAATATCGCAAACAAATTGAAAGTATAATTACTAAGTCAAGTTGGATTATACTAATTGTTGCTATTTTAGGTTTAGTTATTTACTATTTATATAAATAATTTAGAGGAATAGACAATGAACCCTAAGGTTTTTAAACTTTCTTTAACCGCACTAGTGGCTGGTATTTTAGCCGCATGTTCTGCTCCACAGAGCAGTGCTCCTATTTACAATATCACTAACAGTGGTACTTATGCTGGTTCTTCGAATAATACTACTACGAACCAAAACTCTGTTCCTCAACAACAGCAGACAGATACTTCAAGTATTAATCCAAGCTTTACCGTAAGACCTGCGGAAGATAATAGCTCAGATACTACGTACAATGCTCCTGTTACGCAACAGGTGCAACAATGTGAAGCAACACAACCATTTGTAATTCCACGTGGAACTGATAATAAACCTATTTATAGTCGTATTACAAAAGGTTCTTATAAAGCGAAAAACTATGTTGTGCAACAAGGTGATACCTTTTACCTCTTAGGTTACTTATCAGGAACTTCGGCAGAAGAGGTTGCTCGTATTAACCGTATGAATGTAAATGATGTATTAAGTCCAGGTACGGTAGTGGTGTTAAATCCAAATGCTTGTGCAACTTCAAGCCAAGCTCCAGTTGCAGCAGGAACAACAACTCCTGCTCCGACAGCGACAGCAACAGTAACAGCTCCGACTGCAACGACAACTGCACCAACGCAAGCTGCAACTGCGCCGACAACTACGCCAACAGCAACTGCACCAACACCTGCTCCGACACAAACTGCAACTACACCAACGCAAACTACAACTGCTCCGACACAAACAACTACTACAAGCACAGCTTCGGCTGCAGATAGTAAGCCTACAGTAGCAGCACAAGGACGTGCGACAGGGGCAAATGCTTTACTTTGGCCTGCTAATGGACGTGTAATTCAAACCTATTCAAATAGAGATGGTAGTGATCACTCAATCCATATTGCGGGTACTATCGGCGACAGAATTTTTGCTTCGCAAGATGGACACGTGATTTTTGCGGGTGTTTATAATAAATACGGCAATACCGTGATCATTAACCATAACAACAGTATGTTAACAGTTTATGCATGTAACTCAAGCTTACGTGTTAAAGCAAATCAAACAGTTAAAAAGGGTGATGTAATTGCTTTAATGGGTAATACTTGTGGCAATAATGGAACCATGCTCTTTTACCAAGTACGTGTAAATGGTAATCCAGTTGATCCTTTAAATTATCTTGCAAAACGTTAATTGAGAAAAAAAGATTACTTGGCTTAGGCAAGTAATCTTTTTTTAATAGTATTTGAATTTTAGGTATGTATTTTAAAACAAAATTTGCCTTTTGGTATACGGCAATAGCTTTGTGTCTTGTTACTTTATTGTCGCGGGCACCTTTTACTGAATTATCTCCTATAGTTGATCTCGTGGGTGATGATTTAAATTTAACTAAAACTCAACAAGGCATACTTTTAAGTTTACCCACTTTTGTAATGGCTTTCTTTGCAGCTCTAGTGGCTAAAGTTGATCAAAAGCTAGGTCTGGTAGTTACAATCTTATATGGGATGTTTGCCATAGTTTTAGGGATAATTATTCGTGACTATTTAAGTAGCTATTTTGCTAATAGTGCTATAACTTATTTATACTTAGGTACTTTAATCCTCTCAGTAGGGGTTACGATAATAAGTGTTCTTTACCCTTCTTTTATTAATGGCTTTTTCCCACAGCATTTAGGTATTTTAAATGCTATAAATGGAGCTAATATTTCTGTCTCAAGTTTATTAGGGACATTTTCTGCCTTAACCATGATAGGCATGGGCTATTCATGGCAACAAGTGGGTACTTTTTGGTTAATTATTACGCTCGTAATAATTGTTATCTACTTGCCAACCTTTAAGTTTACCAAAGCAAGAATGCAAGAAATAGTGGCAGAAAATCGTGCCGTAAACTTCATGGCTGATAGTGATAAAGTAAGAGTTTCCATGTGGAAGCAATTAGCTCCTTGGTGTATTGCTATTACTTTAGGAATAGAAAGTATTAACTTCTATTTTGCCTTAAGTTGGTTTAAACCTTATATAGGGCAGGCAATTAGCAATGGACAGTTTTCGCTTCTGGTAAATATATTCCAGGTTACTTCGTTATTAGCTTCATTAGTAACGCCAGTAATTGTAATGCGCTACACTAAGCATTTAACGAGTATTCTCGTGCTAAGTTGTATTATCTTTTCTTTTACAACTGTGCTTATGTTCTTTGTGACTAACTACATTATTTTAGTTGTAGACTTTATTCTTTTTGGTGCTTTAGCTGGTTTTATTCTTGCAGTATTACTTTTACTTCTTTCTTATAAAACTAAAACTGCAGGAGCTACTTCGAGATTATCTTCTTTAGTAAACTCTGTTGGCTTTTTACTAGCAGCTATTTACCTCTTTGGTTTTGGTTGGCTATTTGATTTAACAGGCTCATATACAGCAGGAATAGGCGTCACTATCTTAGGATGTATAATCTTACCATTTGTTGCTTACATAGCCACTAAACGTGAAATAATCGAGTAAAAAAAGGGACTCCATTTAGGAGTCCATTTTTTATGGGCAAAAAAATAGACTCTAGCTTTGCTAGAGTCTTTAAAATGGTGCAGATAGTGAGATTTGAACTCACACGCACAATGTGCACTACCCCCTCAAGATAGCGTGTCTACCAATTCCACCATACCTGCATTAAAACTTTATTAGTTCCCGCCGTTGTTATTATTATCAGCCGGAGTTGTAGGAACTGTTGGATTTTCTGTTGGAACAGAAGTTGGAAGTGAAGGAGTTACTGGAGCCGTTTGAGCTGGAGTCTCGCTAATACGTCTTAGTAAATCATCACTTTGTGTATCAGTGCGGTGAGTATTGATATTAGCAATTACTAACGCACCTAACATAAAAATTGTAGCAAAGATTGCTGTAAGGCGACTTAGGAAGGTCGCAGAACCAGATGAACCGAATACAGTGTTTGAAGCGCCAGTACCACCTAACGCACCTGCATCAGCACCTTTACCTTGTTGCAGCATGATTAATGCGATTAAAAATAGAGCAACAAGTACATAAATAACTAATAGAAGAGTATACATTGTTAATCGAGTCTATTTGTTCGCTTCCATTATTAACATGCTATAACAGATAAAGCGAATATTAATTCTTCAAAAATACCTAGCTATTATACTGAATTAAAAGAGTAAATGCAAGCTTTTTGCCTGCATTTACTACATTTTTTTCTAACTATTTAAGAATTTTTTTAATATAGTCTTTAATTTTTGATAGATGTTTACCAAAACTGAATTCTCTACTTTTGGCTTTCCCCGCATCGTATTGTTTTTCAGGATTGATAGTTTCTATCAATTTATTGATTAATTCTTTTTGTTCTTTAGTAAGGTTAGTTAAAGTTCTTACTTGGAAAACTACTACAAGATTAGTACGTCTGTCGCCAATATAAATACCTTTCTCGGCAATAACAGTATGATCATTGTTTTGGATACCAGGTTGAACTTCTACATCTACTACTCCATCAAGAGTAGGAACTTTAACCGTACCACCAATAGAAGCAGTAAAGGCATCAATTGGGTAAGTAACAAGTAAATCGTAGTTATTGGTTAACTCAAAAATATCATGTTGAGCTAAGTTAATTTGGATAACTAGGTTACCAGGTAGAGTTCCTGCTCCAGCTTCATTACCCATGCCTCTAAATCTTAAGCGCGTATCTGGGCGAATGTGTTTGAATTCGTAAGAGAAGTTCTCTGTAGTTGATACTGTTGCATTACCATGACATTTTTTACATGGGTTACGAACAATTTTACCTGTACCTTTACAAGTTGGACAAGTTTGACTAAAAATAAAGTTTTGTATCGTACCTGTACCATGACAGTGATCACAGGTTTTTACGTCTGACTCGTCTGTTGTTCCTTTACCTTTACATTCATCACAGTCTTTTTGACGAGTGTATTTAATGTTTACAGTTTTACCAAAGAATAAATCTTCAAATGTAAGAGTTATTGCTAGGTTAATATCAGAGCCTTGAATAACGGTATTGCCGCGTCCTTCTCCGCCACGACCACCTTGGGTGAACATATTGAAGATATCTTCAAAGCCACCACCAAAGCCACCGCCAAATCCATGGAAGCCGCCACCTGCACCAAATCCTTGTCCATTAGTTTGGATATAGGTATCATGGCCTAAGCTATCATACATTTGACGCTTTTCTGGACTACTTAAAACTTCATATGCGGTATTGATTTCTTTGAATTTTTCCGCAGCTTCTTCAGAAGGGTTTTTATCAGGGTGATACTTTAATGATAATTTACGGTAAGCGCGTTTAATTTCTTTCTCGTCAGCGCTTTGGCTTACGCCTAAAATTTCATAATATGTTTGTGCCATAAGATTCCGACGGTTAATACATGTTTAACGTAACAAAAGCCCACGCTTGTGACATGGGCTTTCGAACAATAAATGGTAAAGATTATTTATTATCTTTATTAACATCAACGTCAACTACACCGTCATCGTTGTTGTTGCTGTTGTTTTTAGCTGCAGCTTCATTTAAAAGTTGTAAGCCTTTTTCTAGACGTTGAACAGCATCTTGAATTGCTTGTTTATCGTCACCTTTAACAGCTTTTTCTACTGCTTCAATTGCACTTTCTACTTCAGCTTTATCAGAAGATGATAATGAGCTACCTTCTTTTTCTAGAAGTTTACGAGTTTGTGAAGCGATTTGATCACCTAAGTTTTTAGCTTCTGCTAATTCTTTGAACTCTTCATCTTTCGCTTTATTTAACTCAGCATCACGTTTCATTTTCTCGATTTCATCTTGAGTTAAACCTGAGTCAGATTTAATTGTGATGTTTTGTTCTTTACCTGTATCTTTATCTTTAGCAGATACTTTAATGATACCGTTAGCATCAATATCAAAAGTAACTTCGATTTGTGGAACACCACGTGGAGCTGGACGGATACCTTCTAGAACGAATTTACCTAGAAGTTTGTTGTCTGAAGCACGTGAACGTTCACCTTGGTATACTTCGATTTGTACTGCTGGTTGGTTATCTTCAGCTGTTGAGTATACTTGAGATTTTTTATTAGGGATTAATGTGTTTTTCTCAATTAGAACTGAGAACACATCGTTCATAGTTGCAATACCTAATGATAATGGAGTTACGTCTAATAGTAATAGACCTTTAACATTATCATTTTTGCTTAATACCGCACCTTGAACCGCAGCACCTAATGCAACAGCTTCATCTGGGTTGATATCTTTACGAGGTTCTTTACCACCAAAGAAGTCTTTTACCATTTTTTGTACTAATGGCATACGAGTTTGACCACCAACTAGTAAAACGTCGTTGATATCACCTTTAGATAAACCAGAATCTTTAAGAGCTTGTTCTACTGGTTCGAATGTAGATTTAACTAAATCTTCAACTAAGCTTTCTAATTTCGCACGAGTAAGAGTTGTTACTAAGTGGATAGGTGCTTGAGTTGACATATCCATTGTAATGAATGGAAGGTTGATTTCTGTTGAAGTTGTTGAAGAAAGCTCAATTTTCGCTTTTTCAGCAGCTTCTTTAACACGTTGCATAGCTACAGGATCTCTTGATAGATCGATGTTGCCGTGTTCTTTTTTGAATTCAGCGATAAGGTGGTTGATAATTAGGTTATCGAAGTCTTCACCACCTAAGTGAGTGTTACCGTTAGTTGCTAAAACTTCGATAGTTTTGTTATCATCTGAAGAATCAATTTCAATCACTGAAACGTCAAATGTACCACCACCTAAGTCGTATACTAATACGTTTGAAGTACCGTCAACTTTATCAAGACCAAATGCCATAGCTGCAGCTGTTGGTTCGTTGATAATACGTTGTACGTTTAAGCCTGCAATTTCACCAGCATCTTTAGTAGCTTTACGTTGAGCATCGTTAAAGTATGCAGGAACTGTAATTACCGCTTCAGTTACTTTTTCACCTAAGTAGCTTTCTGCAGCTTCTTTCATTTTTTTCAGAACTTCTGCAGAAATTTGTTGAGGTGCTTTTTTCTGATCTAATGCAGTTACCCAAGCATCACCATTATCAGCACGGATAATATCAAAAGGCATGATTTTGATATCTTTTTGTACTTCTGGATCATCATAACGACGACCGATTAAACGTTTGATACCGAATAATGTGTTTTTAGGGTTAGTTACAGCTTGACGTTTTGCAGCTTGACCTACTAAAACTTCACCGTTTTTAGTGTAAGCAACAATAGACGGAGTTGTACGATGACCCTCAGTATTTTCGATAACTTTTAGGTTGTTACCATCCATGATAGCAACACATGAGTTAGTAGTACCTAAGTCAATACCAATAATTTTTGACATTTATTTACTTCCTTATTTTTTATTTTTATTTTATTTTTTTGACAACTAAATTATAACGCTTTCAGAGAATTTTTCAAGAGAAAAATGCAATTTTAATGATATTTTTTTTATATTTACGTATATAAGTCAATTACCTATAGAATTTCATGAATTTTTATAGGTAAATATTCTTGCTTTTTCTCAGCTTTAACTTAGTTGCTAATGTTAATTTTTTTTCTGGATATATTATAAACGATTAATATTATTTTGTCAAGTGTTTAGACGTAAATTCTAACAAAAAATTTATATATAGACGTTTAGTTCGCTATTGCTTTGCGAGGTTCAGGCACTTTTTTCAAATGAATTTTCTTAAAACAAAAAAAAGAAGGCTCGAAAGCCCTCTTTTTAATTTTAGTTGTATCTTTTCTTGAAGTTACTTCTATTTTCACTTCTAAAATTATTTCTCTCGTTGTTATTACGACGATCATTGTTGTAATAACGTTGCGTTTGGTTGCGACCACCTCTATTGCCGTACTCACCATCGTTATTGCGACGATAGTTGTTTTGATATCTATTATTTTGCTCAAAACGACGAAGATTTAGTGGTTTACCATTAATACCTTTATCTTTAGACACATTTGCTAGTACTTCTGGACTAACATTTTTAGGTAACTCAATTAAAGTATTAGTATTGTTAATACGGATATTACCAATGGTAATACCATCTGAGTGTTTATTAATAATCTTAATGATATCTTTTACATTAATATTATCGTTACGACCTAAATTTAAAACATAAAGATCTTTATTTGGCGAACCATTGTAGCGGTTGTTATCATAGCGACCATTACGTACATTAATTCTTGCACGTGAATAGTATTCACGATCATAAGTAAATTTATTACGTGGTGGTCTTTCTGATGGTAAAACTAATTTACGATCTGCAGTAGCTAAGTTTAATAAAGCAGCTAGAACTTGATTAGGTTCATAGTCCGTAGGAATTAGCTCATCGATTAATTTAGTATAGTTTTCTAAATTTGAATCGTTAATTTTAGATTCTAATTCTTTTTTGAATTTTGCTCTACGGAATAATTCTAGCTCGTGGTTTGTTGGAGCTTTAATTTCACGTAATTCTTTATTACATGCTTTTTCAATCGCATATAAATTTGCTCTTTCACGCTCACCAACAAATGAAATAGAACGTCCTTCACGACCTGCACGACCTGTACGGCCAACACGGTGCACATAGTTTTCCTTTTCATTAGGTAATTCGTAGTTAATCACAAGATCAATACGGTCGATGTCTAAACCACGTGCTGCCACGTCAGTAGCTACAAGCACATTAATGCTTTCATTTCTTAAACCATTTAAAGTTGATTCACGAACTTCTTGACTCATATCACCGTGTAAACAAGCTGCAGCTACACCGTTTTTTAACAAGAATTCGCAAACTTCATTACAACCTTGTTTGGTTTTTACGAAAATGATTGCAGCGTCATAGCTCTCAACTTCTAAAAAGCGAATTAAAGCTTGGTCACGTGAATATTGGTATTGAAGCCAGTAGTATTGATCGATTTTTGGCTCATTACCTTTTACTTTATGAATTTTTACTTGAGCTGGGTCTTTTAAATGTTTTGCGGTAATAGATTCAATAGTTTTAGGCATGGTTGCACTGAAAAGGGCAGTTTGTGCCGTTTCTGGGATTTGCGATAGAATTGTTTCTAATGCATCAGCAAAACCCATGCTTAGCATCTCATCAGCTTCATCTAAAACTACTGCTTTGATGTGGTTTAAGTTGATTGTTTCACGTGTAATATGATCTACTAGACGACCTGGAGTAGCGATAACTACTTGAGCTCCAGCTTTAAGAGATCTTATTTGTTGACCATATGATTGACCACCATAGATAGCAAGAGGGTTTACTTTTGGTAAGTATTTACTAAAATCTGTGGTAGCTTGTGTAACTTGATTAGCAAGTTCGCGAGTAGGTGTTAACACAAGGATTTGTACTGCTCTCAATTTAGGATCTAAATTAGAAAGCAGTGGTAACATAAAAGAAGCTGTTTTACCTGATCCTGTTTGTGCTAAACCTAAAATATCACGTCCTTGTAAGAGGTAAGGAATTGCTTGAGACTGAATTGGAGTAGCGTATTTGAAACCTAAATCATGAACTGCATCAACGATTGCAGTAGGTAAACCTAGTTCTTCGAAACTTACTTCATTATTATTGTTTGAAGGTGTTTTATCCGTCATTTTTTACCAATTATAAAAATTGATTCCCAATATATGTTCGGTTGGACTATTCCCCATATAATTGTACTGCAAAGAAAATAGACGCAACGAGTAGCTAAATATAAGTACAACCAAACATTAAATAATTAAATTAGTATATTACTAAAGTTATTGGTACTAATTAATAATTAAGACTTACAGTAAAAAGCTGTAGTCGTTCCCCTAAGGAGAGTTTTCTCCTAAAAAAATAGCTGTGGATATTCACAACTCTGCTATATTTTACTCTTTTTTTTAAAAAAGTTCAGAAGATTTTTTATTTTTGTGAAAAAAATCAGAGACACTAACCATTGTTAGTGTCTCTTTCTATAAGCTAATTACTCGCTAACTTCTAAATTAACTGCTTTTTTCAGTGAAAGTTTAAACTTACCTGATTTCTCATCTACATCAGTAACTAAAACTTTAACTTCTTGACCTTCACTTAATACATCTGAAGGGTGTTTTAAGCGTTCTTTAGAGATTTCTGAAATGTGAAGTAGACCTTCTTTACCATTTAAGATTGAAACGATTGCACCGCAGTCGATAATACGAGAAACTTTACCAAGATAAACTTTATTAGCTTCTACATCAGCTACAATACCTTTAATAAGTTTGATAGCTAGATCAGATTTATCTTTATCTGGTGAAGCAACAGTAATTAAACCTTCATCATTAATATCGATTTCAGCACCTGTTTGTTCGATAATAGATCTAATAGTAACACCTGATTTACCAATAACATCTTTAATCTTATCTTTATTAATGCTAAAGGTTGTTAGTCTTGGCGCAAATTTACTAATATCTTCACGTGGAGCTGTAATAGCTTCTTTCATTGAAGAAAGAATATGTAATCTTGCTTGTTTCGCTTGTGCTAAAGCAATTTCCATAATTTCTTTGGTAATACCTTCAATTTTAATATCCATTTGTAGAGCAGTAACACCATTATCTGTACCTGCTACTTTGAAGTCCATATCACCTAAATGGTCTTCATCACCTAGGATATCTGAAAGTACTTGGAAACGATCACCTTCTTTAACTAGACCCATAGCAATACCTGCCACAGGAGCTTTTAATGGTACCCCAGCGTCCATTAATGATAATGAAGCTGAACATACCGAAGCCATTGAAGAAGAACCGTTAGACTCTGTGATTTCTGATACTACACGAATAGTGTAAGGGAATTCTTCTTGTGAAGGAAGAACTGCTAATACCCCACGTTTAGCTAAACGACCATGACCGATTTCACGACGTTTAGGAGAACCAATCATTCCTGTTTCCCCAACTGAGAATGGAGGGAAGTTATAGTGGAATAAGAATTGGTCTTCAAAAGATCCTGTAAGATCTTCGATTAATTGCGCGTCACGTTTAGTACCTAAAGTAACAACGCCTAAAGATTGAGTTTCACCACGAGTAAAGATCGCAGAACCGTGCGTTCTTGCTAAAACGCCAACTTTAATATCTAGTGGACGTACTGTAGTAAAGTCACGACCGTCAATACGAGGTTTACCATCAAGAATATTTTTACGAACTACGTGATATTCGATTTCGTGGAGTAGGTTAAGAACTTCAGTTTCGTTTAGTTCTTCACCTTCAGCTAACTCTTCTTTTAAAGTAGCTAATACTCTTTCTTTAATTTGATCAATTTCGTTATAACGAACTTGTTTCTCAACAATTGTATAAGCTTGTTCAATATCAGCTTTAGCTAATTGTTCTAGTTTTGCAATTAATTCTTCGTTTTTTGCAGGAGCTTGCCAATCCCATTTTTCTTTACCATGTTCAGCAGCAAACTCTTTAATTGCGTTAATTACAACTTGTTGTTGTTCGTGACCAAAAACAACAGCACCTAACATTTGTTCTTCGGTAAGTACTTTTGCTTCTGATTCAACCATTAATACAGCACTTTCTGTACCAGCAACAACTAAGTCAAGATCTGATTGTTTGATTTCAGAAGTTGTAGGGTTTAATACATATTCGCCATTAATGTAACCTACACGTGCAGCCCCAATTGGTCCATTGAAAGGAATACCAGCTAAAGCTAAAGCCGCTGATGAACCGATCATTGCAACTATATCTGCAGGAACTTCAGTATTTGATGAAACTACTTGAGCAACTACTTGAACGTCATTGAAAAAGCCTTCTGGGAATAAAGGACGAATAGGACGGTCAATAAGACGAGCTACAAGAGTTTCATTCTCTGAAGGACGACCTTCACGCTTTAAAAAACCACCAGGGATTTTACCTGCAGCATATTGTTTTTCAATATAGTTAACTGTAAGAGGGAAGAAATCTTGACCTTCGTTTACTTTTGCTTTTGCAACTACTGTTACTAAAACCGATGTATCATCCATCGTAGCTAATACAGCACCAGTTGCTTGACGTGCGAAAGATCCAGTTTCTAAAGTTAAAGTATGTTTACCATATTTAACTTGCTTTACATATGTATTTAGCATTTATTTGTAACCTAAATATTATAGTAACTACCAATGGCTACAACGAATTAAGGAGTATGCCAAAATCACCACTTAATTCGTTGCCCTATAAAAATAGGTAGTATTGATAGTTACTAAGGGTTAAAGTAAAAAAAGTATGTGTGTATTATACCCTGATTTTTGATAATTTACACAAGTTTTAGATGTCTTTTAATGCATTTAACGTAAGCACTATTTTCTCCTGCTCCATTAAATGTTTGTTGTAAATTATAATTCTCTTGATAATCCTTTTCATTGAAGATAAACTTTTTACATTCGGCATTAGTATCAAGAACTAAATCTACTTCAGTAAGGATTAAGTCAGTTAAAGGGATTAGGACATTTTCCTTATCTAAAGACTCTAAATAGACTCTTTCTCCACCTATAGTAGAGATTAATCCTGGTTTTAGTGCAAAGCTTTGTTCTAAAGCTTTTACACTTTGATCTTGAGTAAAAATCAGTAGCGAGAGCAAATGAGCTTGTTCTAGGCTTTCAACAAAGAATAAATTCTGCTTAAATTTAGTATTATTTAAGTTTTCTTTGTAATATTCTTGCGCGTTACGACTAATTACAATATTTAATCGATCTTTTAAGGTAAGATAACAACCCGACTTGTCTTTAGGAAAGGAATTAAAAGTAACACGTCCCATAATAACTATGCTATTAAGGGTGTCATTTTTAAAGTTTTCCATGTCTTTAGGTAAATTCCAGTAGATAGTCTCACCTGTACCTATAACAAAATTTTTATCACGGGCAATTACCGCTTGATTTACTAGCTGATAATCGGAATTATTTTTGTAAGCATTATAGTTATAAGCCGTTTTAAGTGGACTAGAGCTCTGAGTAATCTCTTTTAAGTGATTAAATATTTTTTCATATTCTTGGATCATATAGTCCTCACAAGAATGCCCAATAATGTAACTGCATTATTGGGCAAATATTAATTAAATTATTTATCTGAGAAACAAAGATTATTTAGACTCTTTTTTATCTAAATCTTCAAAGTCCTCATCGTAATCTTCAAAGTCTTCGTCAGAATCTTCAAAGTCTTCGTCAGAATCTTCAAAGTCTTCGTCAGAATCTTCAAAGTCTTCGTCAGAATCGTCAAAGTCTTCGTCAGAATCGTCAAAGTCTTCGTCAGAATCGTCAAAGTCATCATCTGACTCGTCATCAAAATCATCTGATACATCGAGATACTCGTCATCAAAGTCTTGTTCATCTTCTTCTAGAAGTTGATCATCTTCAAAACTTTCAGAATCGTCATCCCAATCTTCGTCGTCCCAATCCTCATCATCCCAGTCATCCCAACTGTCTAATTGAGGTTCAGGTTCACTATCCCAGTTAAACTCAGTATTAATTGCAGTTTGTTCTAGGTTACGAGGGTTAGCTTCGATATAAGACATTAAGTCATGAGTAAGCTCTTCTACACCTTGTTTAGCTGCAGCTGAAATTAAGTAATACTTATCTGTCCAGCCTAGAGCTTCAACATATTGTTTTGCGAGTTCTTCTGCTTCTTCAGGAAGGAGAGTATCACATTTATTAAATACTAACCATCTTTCTTTTGCAGCTAGCTTTTCAGAATATTTACATAATTCGTTGTAAATAATTTTTACATTTTCTACAGGATCAGAGCCGTCAATCGGATTAATATCCACAAGGTGAAGAAGAATACGGCAACGCTCTAAATGTTTTAAGAAACGAATACCTAAACCAACACCTTCGGCAGCCCCTTCAATTAATCCAGGAATATCTGCAACTACAAAGCTTTGCATTGGACTAACACTACATACTCCTAAGCTTGGAGCTAGGGTAGTAAATGGATAGTCAGCAATTTTTGGACGAGCTTTAGAAACAGCACTAATAAAAGTTGACTTACCTGCATTTGGCATACCAAGTAGACCAACGTCAGCCATGAGCATTAACTCTAACATTAACTCACGTTTTTCTCCAGGTGTACCTAGAGTTCTTTCTCTTGGAGCACGGTTAGTTGAAGTTTTAAAACGAGCATTTCCTAGACCATGGTATCCACCTTTAGCAACAAGGAGCTTTTTGCCTGGAATAAGAAGTTCACCTAAAACTTCACCTGTGTGAATATCGGTAGCTCTTGTACCTATAGGTACAGTAAGAATTAGATCTTTACCTTTTTTACCTGTACAGTTAGAGCTTTGACCGTTTTCACCTCTTTCGGCGCGATATGCTCGGATATAACGATAGTCAATTAGGGTATTAGTGTTATTGTCTGCTACAAGGTAAACATTTCCACCGTCACCACCATCACCACCGTCTGGTCCACCGTCAGGAACGTATTTTTCACGTCTGAAACTTGCAATACCATTCCCGCCGTCACCAGCTTCAATTGTAATTATAGCTTCATCTATAAATTTCATAAAAAAACTTTCTAAATACGAAAAAGAACCGCAGCGAAGCGGTTCTTTTGTAGTTAATATTAAGCTTCTGGTAAAACGCTTACTACACGACGGTTATTTTTACCACGTGTTTCGAAAACAACTTTACCTGATTCTAAAGCAAATAACGTGTGGTCACGACCAACACCAACGTTAGCACCAGCGTGGAATGCTGTACCACGTTGACGAACTAAAATGTTACCTGCTAATACTTGCTCACCACCAAAACGTTTAACACCTAGACGTTTACTATGTGACTCGCGTCCGTTCTTAGTAGAACCACCGGCTTTTTTGTGTGCCATAAGTTTCTTTCTCCAATGTTTGTATCGATTATATAATTAAAAATTAAGCTTCGATACCAGTAATTTTTACTTTAGTTAAATATTGACGATGACCAGCTTGTTTTAAAGAGTGTTTACGACGACGGAATTTAACAATACGTACTTTTTCACCACGGTATTGTTCAACTACTTCAGCCGTTACTTTAGCACCAGCTACTACAGGAGTACCGATAGTAACATTGTCACCATTAGCAACTAATAAAACTTCGTCAAAAGTAACTTGACCATTAGCATCTAATTTTTCTACTGAAAGAACTTGTCCTTCAGTTACACGGTATTGTTTACCGCCTGTTCTGATTACAGCGTACATTTAAATAATGCTCCAAAATGATTTGCATCTACATTTTCTGAGTATCTAATAGTTGATCTTTGTCTAGCTATGCACTCAATTTAATTAATGTATATAAGGATATTGTTTTATCTTAAACAGAAAAAATAGAAGATCTCTAGATCTTCTTATTTACAATCCTTATGCGATGCAGAATTGTGTTTTTTAAAAAATCGCAATTATTATATAACAAGATTGCAAAAAGTGCAATAAAATTTTAAATATATAAAAAACTTAAAATTTCTTATATAATGGAAGCTTGGAAAACCTTATCAACAAATAAGGACTAATTAAAACTTTACGCTAATCACAAAATGAAATAATATGAGTTTAAACAACATTATATCAATAGTTGAAGAAGGCTTAAACGAAGTAAATGAGCAGCTAATAGAATATACAAGAAGTGACATAGATTTAATTAATGATGTGTCATCTTATATTATTAATTCTGGTGGTAAGCGAATTCGCGTTATCCTTACGTTACTTTTTGCTAGACTTCTAGATATAGATAGAGAGCAAGGAGTGAAAATAGCAGCTATAACCGAGTTAATTCATACAGCGACAATTCTGCACGATGATGTAGTTGATGATTCATCAATGCGTCGTGGTATACCTACAGCTAATAAACGTTATAATAACCCAGCAGCAGTTTTAGTAGGTGATTTTGTCTATACTCGTGCCTTTCAGTTAATTGCTCACTTTGAAAATCCTTCTTTAATGTCATTGTATACCGATGCTGTAAATGTGATAGCAGAAGGAGAGGTTAGACAATTAATTAATTTAGGTGACCTTACTATAAATGAGAAAAAATATTTTGATGTAATTTATAGTAAAACCGCAAGATTATTTGAGGTTTGTTGTCACGCTGTAGCTATGCTCAAATATCCTCAAGACATCGAGTTACAGCAAAAATTAGCTAAATTTGGCTCTTACCTTGGTACAGGCTTCCAAATAGTAGATGATGTAATCGATTATCTTAGCTCAAAAGAAGAGTCAGGTAAATCACGTGGTGATGATTTAGCTGAAGGTAAACCAACTCTACCTCTAATTAGACTTAGAGAAGTAGGAACAAGTGAAGATAAACAATTAGTTGAAGATATTATTATGCAACGTAAAGGTCTAGAAGTGCTAGATCTAGTTGTTGAAAGAATGCAAGCTCATGACTGTTTTAATTATTGTATGGAACGTGCATTCCAAGAAGCAGCCAAAGCAAAAGAACTAATTGCAGATTTTCCTGAAAGTGATGCTAAAGAAGCATTAGAGACTCTAGTGGATCTTAGCGTTCATAGATATGCATAAAATTAATATGACAGATTCAAATACAAATTCAGTTAATGTAAAAACTTTACTAGATACCATGACAGGGAGAAAACAATTAACTCTTCCTGAAGGTAAAAAGAGACTGTTACTGCATTCGTGCTGTGCTCCTTGCTCTGGTGAAGTTATGGAAGCTTTAATGGCTTCAGGAATACCTTTTACTATCTTTTTCTATAATCCAAATATTCATCCTTTAAAAGAGTATCTTATTCGTAAAGAAGAAAATATTCGTTATGCTGAAAAACTAGGCATCCCTTTTGTAGACGGAGATTACAACCGTAAAGACTGGTTTGAACGTACCGAAGGCATGGAATGGGATCCAGAAAGAGGGCGTCGTTGTACCGAATGCTTTGATATGCGTTTTGAGGTAACTGCTAAATATGCTCATGATCATGGTTTTGACTTATTTACAAGTTGTTTAGGTATAAGTCGTTGGAAAGACTTTGAACAGGTTACAGGATCTGGTATTCGTGCTGCAGCTCCATACGATGATGTGGATTATTGGGATTTTAACTGGCGTAAAGGTGGTGGATCATCAAGAATGATTCAAATTTCTAAGCGAGAAGAATTCTATAAGCAAGAATATTGTGGGTGTGTATATAGCCTCAGAGATACTAATGCTTACCGTGAAAGAGTAGGTAAAGATAAGATAAAAATTGGGGTTGAATATTACACCTTTAATAAAGAAAAAAATGACTGTGAATAAAAGACTGAGTAGGAATACTTAGTCTTTTTTTATTTTTTTTAAAAATAAGGTTATATTCTTTCACATTTAATGTGTGATTTAAGATAACGGTGAAAATAAAATCATTGTAATTCAAAGGGTTAGATTAGCTAAAGAAAATATTTTTCTGACAATTTTTAAAGAAAGGCGTAGAATGTAAAGGAATGTTTGTATTGAAATTTGTAAATAACTAGATTAATTATTTTAAAAGAGTTAATTTAGTTTTTATTTCCTCAGAGAACTTAATTACTTCAAAAACATTAAAATAATTAATTAAGTTATTTAAGTGTTACCTTGATACAGTAGTTTATTAAAAGTAACTTATCTAAGAAAAGTAAAACTATGAACTTTGATAAAAAAGATTATGCTGACTTTTTAAGAAAAGTCGAAGATGTAGTAGGTAAAAGCCATTGTATTACTGACGCAGCAGAAAACGCTCGTTTCCGTAAAGGTATTCGTTACGGTGAAGGTGATACCCTAGCTGTAGTTCGTCCTAAAACATTAGTTGAATACTACAAAGTTGTAAAACTAGCGGCTGAAAATAATGTAATTGTTATTTCACAAGCAGCTAATACTGGTTTAACTGGTGGTTCAACTCCATTTGGTGACGACTATGATCGTCCAAACATTGTTATTAATACTTTAAGAATTGATAATTTCAAAATTATTAATAACCAAACTCAAGTAGTATGTTTATCAGGTGCTACTTTATATAAACTAGAAGACGAGTTAGCTAAAATTGGTAGAGAGCCACACTCAGTAATTGGTTCATCATGTATTGGTGCATCAGTAATTGGTGGGGTATGTAATAACTCTGGTGGTTCATTAGTACAACGTGGTCCTTCATTTACTGAATATGCATGTTATGCTCGTATCAATGAAAAAGGTGAGTTCGAATTTGTAAATAACCTAGGTATCGATTTTGGTTCAAATGATCCAGAAGTAATTCTAGAAAAATTACAAAACGGTGACTACTCTGATTCAAACATTGTTGATAATAGCAAACGTGCTTCTTCTACTGACTATAAAGAAAAAGTTGTTCTAGTTGACGAAGACACACCTGCACGTTATAACAACGACCCTGAGCGTTTAAAAGAAGCATCAGGTTCTGCAGGTCACTTAGCTGTATTTGCGGTACGTTTAGATACATTTGCTAAACCTAAGAAAACTCAAATGTTCTATATTGGGGCAAATGATATTAATGTATTAACAGACGTTCGTCGTGCTGCATTAACTGAATTTGATGGTAGATTACCAATTTCTGGTGAGTACATTCACCGTGAAGCATATGATATCGGTAAAAAATATGGTAAAGATACTTTATTTGTAATCGATAAATTTGGTACTAAATATATTCCAAAACTATATGCTTTAAAAGCATTCTATGATAGAACAATTGGTAAAATCCCTGGTATTCCAAATTCAGATCGTTTATTACAAGGTTTATCAGCTCTATTACCAAATCTTCTTACTAAAAACATGGAAGAGTATCACAAATTATATGAACACCACTTACTACTAGTTGTTGGTGATGATATGATTGATGATATGGAAAAATGGTTAACTAACTACTTCACAACAGGTGATAAAAAAGACGGCAACTACTTCAAATGTACTCCACATGAAGCGAAAATTGCTGGATTACACCGTTTCTCAATTGCTGGTGCAGCAATTCGTTACCGTGAATGTCACCCTAAAGAAGTTGGAATCTGTGCGATTGACGTTGCTTTAAGAAGAAATGATGATCAATGGTTCGAGCATTTACCAGCTGAAATTGAAGCTAAATTAGCAGGTAAATTATATTACGGACACTTCTTATGTCACGTATTCCACCAAGATTACATTATCAAAAAACCACTTGATCCTTTAGCAGTTGAAGAAGAAATTCTTGAAACTCTAAAAGCAAGAGGAGCTCAATATCCAGCTGAGCACAACGTAGGTCACCTATATCACGCTCAAGATCCTCTTGTTAACCACTATAAAAATATTGACCCAACTAACTCATTCAACCCAGGTGTTGGTAAAACAACTAAATTAAAATACTGGGGTAACTCAAGCTGTGGTTGTGGTCACGATCATAAATAATATAATATGATTAGCATAAATAAAACCTCTTCTGATTAGAAGGGGTTTTATTTATTTCGTAATCTTGCCAATAACCAAATTAATAAAAGTACTTAAGCAAATAATTTTCTATAAAGATTCAAACATAATAATAGAGGTCATAGATATAATCAGAAAGAGGTAGAGGGGAAATAAAAATAAATAGAGTAAATAAGAGGATTACACACATAGAAAAAAATTAAGTTGATGTGTGTAATTATTAAAATTATTAGCCTAATATAGGTTTTTATAGAATCTTAGAAAATAAAGGGAAAAATAAAAAATTATATACTTCATGCGACACATCAAAATTTAATCTATCATTTAGGTGAAAATTATTTGTATGATTTTTCAAGAGCTTAGGATGAATCCTGTAAATTCTTTTCAAAGAACTGTTGACTTAAATTATTTAAATGCATATAATAGACCGCGTTGTAGAAAACAACAAAAAGCTAAACAGGATAAAGAATAAATAAGGTTTGACAAGTGGGATAAAAATAATATATAATATCCCAAGTGCCATAAGAATGGCTTAAAGTTCTTTAACAATTTAACAGACAATCTGTGTGGGCATTTAACTAGCCTAGATAGTAAAA
>NZ_NRJH01000031.1 GCF_003585925.1 Psittacicella melopsittaci | reverse complement strand
TGTGACGTAGATCACACTTTTTCTTACCTAAGCATTTACTCAAAAAACACTTTACTATTTTATCTCTAAAAATCAATTCTTTAAGCATTAATTAGGTGATAATTTGCCCTCAATAACCTTACTGCTGACTAGGTATTTTTAGCCTATATCTGCCATTTTTGATCAAAAATGATCAAAACCAGAGATTTTAGCCTTAAGACTCTAAATAAAAATATATTTTTTAGGAATTTTTTTGGTTTTTACTTAAATTAATGAAAAATAAATTAAATATTAGCCCCAGAAAATTAAATATTAGCCTGAGAAAAGAATAAAAATCTGTATTTCTGAGAATAGGAATAATAAAAAGGAAAGACAAAGAGGAAGGTAAAAGGCAAAGAGAAAGACGAAGGGAAAGGAAAAGAGGAAAAGACAAAGGAACAAGAGGAAGAAAAAACTAAAGTAAAGGAAAAGACAAAAGCAAAGGAACAAGAGGAAGAAAAAACTAAAGTAAAGGAAAAGACAAAAGCAAAGGAACAAAAGGAAGAAAAAACTAAAGTAAAGGAAAAGACAAAAGCAAAGGAACAAAAGGAAGAAAAAACTAAAGTAAAGGAAAAGATAAAAGCAAAGGAAACAAGAAAAAGAAAACTAAAGTAAAGGAGAAGAAATAAGAGTAGTAAAAATGATGAGAAAAGAGAAGAAAAGCCAAGACAAAAAAAAGAAATTCTCCGAATTTTAAATTAAAATTCGGAGAATACTAAATTAAAGTACTATTTTTCTTTTGTTACTTTAATATTACCTAATTGGTAAAGCTCAGCTTTTACAAAGTCACTTGAAAGAAGTTGTACACGTTGATTTTCTGCACTTGAGTATACACGGGTATTAAATACCACTTCCCCTGTATTAACAAAGATTTCAAGAGATGAAGTATCACTAAATACGTGTAAACGTTGCAGTTGTTTATCTAGCACCACTTTACGTTGTTCACGTCCTGCTCCAGCTTGTTCGCCCATATTTAAAGTTAGGGTTAAAGTTGCAGCATCATACTCTAAAGTTACATCGCTACGTAAAGCAAGACGAAGATCGCTTCCTTCTTGTGGAATTAGATCTAACTCATATACTGCAGTTGCAAAACCTTGGTGGAATTTAGCAGGAGTTAACGCTGCTTCTACAATAGAGGTTTGACGTAAGTTTTGTAACTCAGGTAAAGGACGTTGATCTAATACCCCATTGTTATTGTATAACACACGTGGGATAGATAGACAGTGTTGCCAACCTGCTTCTACTGTTGGGTTAGTATAAGGAATATCTGGTAAACCAAACCAACCGATTAGAATACGACGACCTTGCTCATCAACAAAAGTTTGTGGAGCATAGAAATCAAAACCAGCATCTAGCTCAATGAAATCACTAGTAAACTTGTAAGTTTTACCTTCTAAATCTATATCTAGAGTTTGATAACCACATTGGTAAATGTTGTTAAAACGCCAATCTTCGGCTTCCATGCCTTGTGGACAAGAGATTAAGAACCATTGACCGTCTAACTCAAAGAGATCTGGACATTCAAGCATATAGCCTAGTTTATGATCTACGTTAATACGCATGTGGAAATCCCAGTGCGTTAAATCGTCAGAAACATAAATTAAAGCTAAACCATGATTATTTACATCACGGGCGCCAAGGATCATATAGTAACGTCCTTGGTATTCCCATACTTTAGGATCACGCACATGACAAGTCATGTCTTCAGGATAGTCGGTGTTACGTAAAAGTACTTGCTTGCTAGTAAACTCTTTACCATCGCGTGAAGTTACGAGAATAGTATTGTGTTCACGACCAGCATAAATATAGTCATAGTCTTGGTCGCGGTGTTTTACATTCCCGGTGTAATAGAAGTAACCTACACCGTCTTTAACAAATGCCGAACCAGAATAAACACCGTCAGCATCTGCTGGGTTATCTGGATATAAAGCTGGCTCATATTCTTTAAAGTTGAGATAGTCTTTGGTAGAAACATGTCCCCAAAGTTTTTCACCCCCTTTGGCATTAAACGGACTATATTGGAAATAAATATGTACTTGTCCGTCTAAAACGCATAAACCATTAGGGTCATTTACCCAACCTTGTTCAGGTTGAATATGATAGTGTAAACGGTATGGATCTTGGGCTACGCTTTGACGCACCGCAAGAGACTCTTGGCTAGAATATTTTTGTAGGTAGTCTTTTTTCTGCATATTGTGTTTCTACGGGTTAATTTCGTATATTTTACCACAAACAAAAGAAAAGCCTAAGGAAAGTCATTTCCTCAGGCTTTTATAAAATTAAATTATTTTGCTAAAACCGTGAATGCAGGTTGATTCGCAGCACGTTGCCCTGTAGACACTTCTGTTACAGAGTACACTTGATCACCGTCATCATTTTCAAAGTTTGCAACTACCACTGGAGTTTCAGTTGATAGACCTTGAGATTTAATGAATGCTAAGTCAGCTTCTAATAAGAGTTGACCAGCTTTTACTTGATCACCTGTTTTAACATGAGCGGTAAAGCCTTTACCATTTAGAGAAACAGTATCAATACCTAAGTGTACAAGTAATTGAATACCATTATCTAATTCTAAAATGAGTGCATGTTTAGAAGGGAAGAGGCTTTGTACTTTACCTGCACGTGGTGCATATACTTTACCATCAGTTGGTTCTACTACTACCCCAGGACCCATAGCTAATGAAGCAAAACCTGGATCGCTAGCTTGGTCTAAAGGTTTAACATTACCTGCTAATGGAGAGTTAAGTACTACGTTTTCACCAGCTTTTAAAGCTACAGCTGCTGCTTTAACTACACGAGCTTGAGTTTCAGCTTGTTTAACTAAATCTACAGTTGCTTTCGCTTCTTCTTGTGCAGCTTGTTCTGCAGCTGCTTCTTTAGCTTCAGCACGTTTACCTAAAACTAAAGTTACTACAAATGCTACAACAATTGAAATTGCGATTGCTGTGAAGTATGAACCCCAATCTTGTGGTCTTACAGATACAAAGCCCACTAAACCAGCTGCCCCTAAAGCTACAGCTAAAGTTTTAGTAAATGCCATGAATGCAGAACCTAAAGCAGCACCACATAGAGCACCGATGAATGGGTATTTTAATTTAATGTTCACCCCGAACATTGCTGGTTCAGTAATACCTAGTAACGCTGAGATACCAGCTGAAGTACATAGAGATTTAACTTTAGTGTTACGGCTTGTAAATAATACCGCTAAAGTTGCAGCACCTTGTGCTACGTTTGAACATGCAGCAGTTACGAAAATGAATGTACCACCAGTAACAGCTACGTTAGCAATTAATTGAGTTTCTACTGCCACAAATGATTGGTGAAGACCAGTAATTACTAATGGAGCGTAGATAGCACCAAATAGACCACCACCAACAAAACCAAGTGAGTTATATAACCATGCTAAGCCAGCAGCTAAGTAGTCACCTGCATCACGTAGAACTGGACCTACGATAATGAAAGTAATTGCTGAAGTTACAATAATTGCAATTAATGGTGTAGTTAAGTTATCTAACCAGCTTGGCGTAATTGAACGTAAGAAGTTTTCAATTTTTGCAAGAATGTAAGTAACAGCAAGAATTGGTAATACTGTACCTTGGTAACCAACTTTATCAATGTGGAAACCAAAAATATCCCAGTAAGGAATAGCGTCAGCTGCAGTTTGACCTACTACATAAGCGTTTAGTAGATCTGGGTGCACCATGATCATACCCATAGCAGCACCTAAGAATGGGTTACCACCAAAAATACGGCTTGCTGAGAAAGCAATTAGTACTGGTAAGAAGATAAATGGCGCATTGGCAAAGCTGTTAATCATTGAAGCTATGCCGTCAATTCCTGGGTAACGAGATAATAACGAACTACCGTCAGCAAAGAATGAAGCTGTTAGTACGTTATATAACCCCATTAAAAGACCCCCAGCCACGATCGCTGGGATAATTGGTACGAAGATATCAGAAAGAACTTTTACAAAGCGTAATAATAAGTTCTTAGGTTGTTGTGCATCTTCGTCTACAGTAACATTGTTTTCTGAAAGACCAAGAATTTGTTGCATTTCCGCACATACAACGTTTACTGTACCTGCACCGATAATAATTTGGAATTGACCTTTAGCATTGAATGTACCTTTT
The DNA here is from genome assembly GCF_003585925.1 of Psittacicella melopsittaci. Lineage (GTDB taxonomy): Bacteria > Pseudomonadota > Gammaproteobacteria > Enterobacterales > Psittacicellaceae > Psittacicella > Psittacicella melopsittaci. The sequence goes on along the minus strand of NZ_NRJH01000031.1, from coordinate 47,942 downwards.
ACTAAGTCAATTTTATCTAATGCTTTTTCGTCAGCTAAGTCAGGATTTTTTAACACCATTCTTAAACGAGTTGCACAGTGAACTACCGAGATAATATTCTCTTTGCCACCTACTCCCGCAATTATGGCTTTAATATCTTTTTCATATTTCATGAAATACTTCCTAGAAACTAGAATTCTTTTAACTTCCCCGAGACAAATTCAATACCTGAATTTGAGAGAAAAATTAACTCCAAAAAAATTTCGGATGATCTATTAATTTTTGCCAATTAACTTTTCTCTAAAAAGTAGAATTTAAAAGCGGTTAAATTAACGTTAAAATGCAGAATTTTAACGCATGGCTTAATACTTAATATTATCTTAGATTTTGCAAAAAATTTCAAAGCTAAAAAGTAACTTTTTTCTACTTTTTTTCCTTTTTGTGACCTAGATCACATAAAAACAAATTTAGACCCCTAACTTAGCTAAGTTTTTCATAAATGGGCACAATTAAAGCAAATTTTTTGTTAAAAACTTAAGTTACGTTCTCTTTGGCGTTGATTTTTAGTAACAAAAGGAAATATTTTTTCTCTTAATTTGCCATTTGGGCTATAATAAAAAAAATTTTTTCCTCGCTAACTAGTTATCCAACAATTATGTCAAATCGTAAACGCATTATTGCCATTATTGTCTTTTTTATCTTTGCTGTAACGATAAAAAATCTCTTTTTTAGTAACTCTGAAACTGCACCTGCAACTAGCCCAGCAACAGCTGAGCAAGCTGAAAAAGTTACAGCAATCCAAATTTCAGGTAATGTTTTTGGTACTTCATACCACATTACTTTTAGACCAAATGAAGTAAATGAAACTCCAGAACAAATTCAAGAAGGCTTAACTAAATTCTTTAGCCAGTTTAATTCTGAGTTTTCAACTTATGATCCTAATTCTTTAATTTCGCGTTTTAATAAATTCGATCAAGCTGAACGCCCATTTCCAATCACTGCTGACTTTGCAGCCGTAATTAAAGCTGCCGATCGCATTCGCGAACAAACGCTAGGCTATGAAGAAATTACAGTTTACTCTTTAGTAAAAGCTTGGGGCTTTGGTCCAGGGCAAGCTCAAGAAAACCTTAGTGATGCTGATGTTAAACAAATGCTGCAACACGTAGGTCCAGACAAGTATAGCCTCATTGAAAATAGTAATAATACTTACGCTTTAGTAAAACATGACCCTAAAGTAGAAATTGACCTTTCTTCAATTGCCAAAGGTTATGCCGTTGACCTTGCTGCTAAATACCTTGCTGATCGTGGGGCAACTAACTTCCTTGTAGAAATTGGTGGGGAAATAGTTACTCGCGGAAACAATCCATCTAACAAACCTTGGCAAGTAGCTATAGAGCAACCTCGCGAAGATGCAGCTAACTCAGCAAATACTATTATCTCGCTAACTAATAAAGCTCTAGCAACTTCAGGGCACTACCGTAATTTCCGTTATGTTGACGGTAAACGTATTACCCATGAAATAGATCCATTTACTGGCTATTCTGTAACCCACGATACGGTTAGCCTCACGGTTATTGCCGATGACTGTATGACTGCCGATGGCTTTTCTACTGGCTTATATGTAATGGGAGCAGATAAGGCTCTTGAAGTAGCAGAGAAATTAAATCTAGCTATCTTTGTTATTCAGTATCAAGACGGTAAATTCATTACCCGTCAATCTTCGGCCTTTGCTAAAATGGTTGAAAGTGAAAAAACTGTGCAATAGCATAATTAAAAATCCTCATGTTTAACATGGGGATTTTTTTTATGGCAAAAAAAGTAAAAAGCTTATTAGTTAATTTTTGCGCATTTGATTTTTTTGTAGAAGAGGCGGATATATATTTTACTTTTACCTTTGAGATTTTGCTTTTGTGTTTGAGCTTTTGTGTTTGATCTTTTGCTTTTGAGCAATATCTCTTTTTCCTTTATTGTTAGTTATACCTTTCTCGGTTTTTCTTGTTCTTTGATTGTTCTTTGGTTGCCCTTTTTCTTAACTTAAATACCTAGCTTTTCTCGCTAACTAATACCTCAAACTAGGGATAAATAGTTTTTATAGTAAATCTTAAGAAAATAACGTATAATATACAGAGATCTATCCTATAAAAATTTGCTTAGAGGATATGTCTTTGCCATCTTATTATTAACATGATATAAAAAGAGGTATTCATGCTAGCAACCTTTGTTTTAACCCTAGTAATTCTCTTAGTTGTAGTTGCAGGGGCTTCAATTGGCGTTATGTTTAAGCGTAAACCAATTAAAGGCTCTTGTGGTGGCTTGGATGCTCTAGGTATAGCTAAAGCTTGTTCTTGTAAAGAACCTTGTTCAACCGCTCGTGAAGAGTTAGCTCGTAAAGCTTACAAAAATGACCCAGAGCGTCGTGAGCAAGTGCGTCAACAAGCACAAACTCAAGCTGACAGTGATTATGCTTCTGACCGTACAGGTGAGGGAGTATTTAAGGCAAAATAACCAACAGGGCAACTTAAAGTTGCCCTGTTGCCACTTTTTATATCGCAATTTTTTGACAAATTATGACAGAGATTAATAGTTTAATCGCGCATTTAAAAGCGCAAGCTAAACCAGAAAATGCCAACACTAAAGTAATTGTGGGTATGTCTGGTGGTGTAGACTCTTCGGTATCTGCTTATATCCTGCAACTGCAAGGCTATGATGTAGAAGGCGTTTTCATGAAAAACTGGGAAGAAGACGATGGTACCGAATATTGTACGGCAGCAGTCGATCTTGCAGATGCTCAAGCTGTAGCAGATCAACTTGGTATTAAGTTACATAAAATTAACTTTGCTGCTGAGTACTGGGACAATGTTTTTGAAAACTTTTTACAAGAATATGCTGCGGGGCGTACCCCAAACCCAGATATTCTCTGTAATAAAGAAATTAAATTTAAAGCCTTTCTTGACTATGCTCTCGAAGACTTAAATGCAGATCTTATAGCTACAGGTCACTATTGCCGTCGTGGCAGCAACCGTGATGGTAAGGCTACTTTATTACGTGGTCTCGATAATAATAAAGACCAAAGCTACTTCTTATATACTTTATCGCAAGATGTGCTAGCTAAAGTTCTTTTCCCAGTAGGTGAACTTGAAAAACCTCAAGTGCGTCTTATTGCCGAACACTTAAATCTGCGTACTGCCAAGAAAAAAGATTCAACAGGAATTTGTTTTATTGGCGAACGTAAATTTGCCGACTTCCTTTCAACTTATTTACCAGCAAAACGCGGAGAAATTCGTAACCTTGCTGACAACCAAGTGCTAGGTACGCACAATGGGGCTATGTACTATACGATTGGACAAAGAAAAGGTCTAGGCATCGGGGGAATCCAAGGACACCAAGATGCAGGTTGGTATGTAGCTAAAAAAGACGTAACTAATAATATTGTCTATGTGGTTGATTCAGATAAAGATCCAGCCTTATATGCTTCAGGTTGTACGGTAACCCAATTACATAGTACGAGCCTAAGTTATATGGACTTTATTGATCAAGAAACTGGACGCGTAAAAGAAGGTATTACTTGTAAAGTACGTTACCGCTCCCAAGATGTAACTTGTCATTTAAGTTATCTTGATGAGCAAACTCTGCAAGTTACTTTTGATGCCCCACAATGGGCAATTACTCCAGGTCAATCGGCAGTATTCTACTACGGCGAACGTTGCCTCGGTGGTGGAATCATTGACCAAATTATTGCCTAAGATAAGCTTAAGACCCAGCAAGTTTTGCTTGGGTCTTTTGTGTTATAATGAGCTTAATCATAAACTTGTGCATAAGGAACAATAAGAATGGACTTAATTGTTATTAGCGGACGTTCAGGAGCAGGTAAATCTGTAGTCCTTTCGGTACTCGAAGATCAAGGTTACTATTGTATAGACAATATCCCTGTAAAACTTCTCGATACAGTGGTAAACGCCTTAAACGAAACTACGCAAAAAGTAGCCATTAGTTTAGATATTCGTAATTTAAAGAGCCTTGTCTCTTTACAAGATATTAAAAAAGAACTCGACACTTTACGCCAAAAATGCAATACTACGGTGTTGTTTTTAGATTGTAATGCCGATGTTATTGTAAGTCGTTATGCCGATACGCGACGTAACCACCCACTTATGCAATCGGATAATCTTACCCTTGATGAAGCTATAGCACAAGAGTATGAACTCTTACAAGTTATTCGTGAAGGCTCAGATATCCAACTTAATACGACCAACTTAAATGTCCATGGTCTAGCAAGCCGAATTATCAATATTATTGAGCTCACCAGTAGCAATCACAGCCCAAGTGAATTCAAGCTGATTTTTAATAGCTTTGGCTTTAAAAAAGGACCGCCACCTTCAAGTAACTTTGTTTTTGATGTGCGCCATTTACCAAATCCTTACTGGGATAAAAAACTGGCAGTACAAACTGGTGAAGATCCAGATGTGCAAGAGTTTTTCACGCAATACAATGAACCTGCTTTAGAACTCGAACGCATTAAAACCTATTTAAATGGCTGGCTCGAAGCTGTAGATAAGTCTACTTCGCGTCGCTTTGTGACCATTTCTGTAGGCTGTACTGGGGGACAACACCGCAGCGTATATATTGCCGATCAACTGGCACGCTATTACGCTACTAAAGGTTTTGCAACCCAAGTGCACCACTTTTCTTTAGGGGTTACCCATTCGTTCAATTGTGCATAGACTAAAAACCTAGAGGCAAGACCTCTAGGTTTTTCATTTTTTCTTAGTGTTCACTTAATTCCGCAAATTATATAGTATAATCAAAAATACCTATTTGCTTTTTGAGGAATTTATGAGTTATGAAATTCTCGTTGCCTGGATAGTTATTTCCATAGTTGCAATAGCTTTACCAGGTCCAGACTTTGTCTACATAACTTCGGTTTCTTTAAGAAAACGTAGTTATGGCTTTTTTGGGGGCTTAGGCATTCAAGTAGGGATAAGTTTTCATTTACTTTTAACCTATATTGGGGCTATGACCTTTTTTACGCGCTATCCTTTAGTTTTCCGTGGAATCCAAATCCTCGGTGCCTTATTCTTAATTTACCTCGCGTGTAAAATTCTCCTTGGGGCAATACAAGAGTTAAAATATTTACGCACTTTAAAAAATCAAGGCGACCAAGCTGATCCTTCTTTATATAAACTTAGTCGCAAAGAGCAAGTATCTAATGCCGATTGTTTTAAAAAAGGATTTTTGGTTAATATCCTTAACCCTAAAGCTTTAGTATTTATTGTAAGTACCTTGCCTCAATTTCTTAGTACCAAAGCAAGTTTTTCTTTTAGTGAGCAATTTATTATCCTCGCCCTTACCCATATAGCTCTGGGCATTCTTTGGTGGAGCTTTTTGGCTTTAACGGTAAATTACCTTTCACGCCGTTTTGCTACCCCGAGCTTTAGAGCTAAATTAGAATTTGTTTCGGGCTTAATAATTTTACTTTTAGCTTTAGCTCTTTTAGTGCGAGTAGTGAGTGTAATTATTTCTGGGGATTACTCCTCTCTCATTTAAATAATTAATCAACCTAAGCCCTTCGCTTAGATGAGAAAACAAAAAAACCTCCGAATTTATAGTAAATTCGGAGGTTCTCTTTTTAGAGACATAGTCTCATGGCTAATTTTTTTACTTACGTACTACTAGAGTACTACTTGGGTAAGTAAGAGTAAAATCTTTTGCCCCTAGGCTAGTGGTACGATAGTTAGTAAAAGTATAAGTCGCTTTATTGCCATTTAGCTCTTGGTAGCTAAATTCAGTTAAAGCTCCATTGACAATACAAGCTTGTAAATACTTATAGTTTGCTTGCAATTGTGGGTCTACTACCTGGTAGCACGAGCCTTTTTTACTAACTTGAGCTTGTGCCCAAGCTTGCGAGGTATTGTCAAGAAGATAGACAAAAGGCATAGGTTGACTTTGCTCTAACTTCGAAATAGTTACTTGCTCAACAAAAGGATCATAGTAGGTAACTTCACCATTATATACCGTTACATAATTCTCAGTTGGACTGCTTGTATGTAAGTATAAATTAGTTGGTCTTTGTCCTTTAATTTCACCTTGTTGTTGATTTAATACCTTGCCTTTAGGGTCTGTAGCTACAAGCTTAAAGTTAGCCACAAAAGAAGTGTTATTGGCAAGGTAGTTTAATAACTCTTGCTTGGCATCAGCATGTGCCCAAGAACTAAAAGCTGTGAGCACAGCTAAGCCCGCAATTAGGCGTTTAGTCATAGCGACCACCTTATTTTGCTTGCTGTAAGAAGTCAGGTGCGTATGTAGGTAGAGTAGGTACTTTAGTAACTAGAGGACGAGTTTGTACCTCAGCTAAACGAGCTTTAATCGCTTCATACTCTTGTTGGTAACCTAAACCTAACTCTTGAGTTGCTTTATATAAAGTCTCTAGAGCTAAAGGAGCATAATGAGAATCAGCAAAGTTTACTAAAACTACATTAGCACGTTTATAAGCTGCTAGAGGGTTGTTGTATTTTAAGTAGAACTCAGCAATTTTATAGTTAGCTTCGGCAATTTTGTCAGCATAGTAATTGAAAAGTTCTTGCGCAAAATCTTTATATTGTGAATTTGGATAGTAATCGAGTAAGGTTCTTAAATCAGTTAAACCTGTTTCAATATCGGTAGTATCGTTATCCGCAATATTCATGTTAAATAATTTTTGGAAAAAGCCACGGTTAGCTTCAAATGATGATAACGCATGAATTAAAAGCATATAGTCACCGTAAGGCACTCCCGCTTTACTTGGGTAAGACTGGAAGTATTTATCTACTTGTGCCATAGATAAATCATAGTTACTGCGGACAAAATCATTATAAGCTTGTAATACATTTACTTGATTACGATATTGACCGAACGGATATTGTAATGAAAGTTGCGTTAAAACTTGTTCTGCATCTGAGTTTTTATTTCTTTGCAGGTCACTGATTGCTTTGGTGTAAAGTGTTTGTTCATTACCTGTAATGTAATTAACAGTTTGCTCTTTAGAAGCACAAGCTGCTAGAGCTACAGCTAAAACAATGCTTGAAACTAATTTAAGTTTTTTTAAAGCCATGTGATAGGAATTCCTGTTAGTACTAGAGAGGGCTCTAGCCGCAAAAATAATAAGACATACTTGGTACATTATACCATAAATTTATATATGCCAATTAGGGAAAATCAAGAGCAAAAAACCTCTTGCAAGTAAACTTACAAGAGGTTTTTATGCGTTAATATCCAGAAATATGGTTGTATTCTAACACTAGATCCAATCTTTTTAATTCTTGCTCTATGCCTTGGGCAGTTAAAGTCAAAATTCTATAGCCTGGACCTATAGGGTCGAGGGTAAAGTCATCTTGATTTGGTTTAAACTGCACACTAGTGGACGGCACCGAAAGAATTTGTACTTGTTGCTTTGCCTTGACAAAATCTTGATGAATATGACCATGGATAATTGCTTTTAAATTTGGGTAGGCTTGCACGCCTTGCCAGAAGTCGACAATGCCTCTAAATTTATGACTATCGAGCCAAGCACAATTAATTAAGGTCGGATTATGATGCATAACTAAAGCAACATTAACTTGACTGTGCTCTTGCAGATAAGCTTGAAGGGCTTCAAGCTGAGCTGGAGTAATACTCCCACCTACTTTATTTTCATGTTTTGAATTAAGTAAAAGTAAGTGCCAGTGGGCATTTAATACTACTGCCGTGATTCCTTTTTCTGCAATTAAAGCATAAGGGGCGTTAAAATCTAACTGAGAAAATAGAGTTAGATCATCATGATTTCCTGGACAGAGATATAGGGGAGTGTCCGGAAAATAGCGTTCGAGTTGTTGCTTAAAAATTGCATAAGCTTGTGCCATTTGCTCTAGATTGTGGTCAACATCATGCACTATATCACCCGAACAGATAATCCCGTCATACTTGTGTTGGGGTAAAGCTAAACTAGCTTTATAGGCATCCTCCAATACCGCAGCAAAATAATCTCCAGGAACTATCCCAGCAAATTGACTGCGTTGATCACTCAAAAGATGGTGGTCGGAAATATGTAGGAGCCGAAGTTTATCACTTTCCATAGATGTGCCTAAGTAGATTTGACAAGCATCCAATCAATCTCGGCTTCTCTTACGCAGAGTTGGGCAAAAAATTTAATTGAGAGCTTATTATTTGGGTTTTAATTACCTTAAATATAACATAATAGCAAGGAGAAAAAAGGACAAACATTTGATTTTGTGACTTAGGTCACACTTTTTTGCTTTAAAAGCCTAAGCTTTAGCTTTTTGACTCGCTAAACGCACTTGACGATAGTCTTGGCGATGTTGATCCGACGGACCATATTTAAAGAGCAATTCAACATGTTCGGCAGTAACATAGCCCTTGTGTTTGTCAACCTTGTAGTTGGCATATTGTGGCAGTTGACTCATCTCTTGCATTAAGAGATCACGATAATTTTTAGCTAAAATTGAAGCTACAGAAATTTCTCTTACTAGGGCATCACCTTTTACCACCGCCTGCTGAGTTAAGTCACCTAAATCAGGTAATTTTTGGTTACCGTCAATCAGGACAACAATTTGCGAGCGGATTTTGGCAAAATCAATCCCGTATTGCTGACAACGCTCTTCGAGTTGAGCAACTACTTGTAATACCGCACGCGACATGGCTGCCAAAGAAGCATGGAGAATATTCTTTTGGGCTATTTCAGCAACACTGCCCTCTTCTATAGCAAAAAGAATTTTTCCTTCTTGCCCTTGTGAGATAAACTCTTGATAAAGCGAGTGACGTTTTTTCTCGGAAATTTTCTTGGAATCTACCGATTTGGCAGCATAAGTAAGAAGATCTTTAGTGCGAGCTATATCCAGCTGTAACCCTAAGCTCTGGTAATAAGGGTTGATGTGCTCGCCTTGCTCTACTTGACGTTGTTGCTGTTGCATTTGCTGCCAACGCTGTGCCAAAGGTAAGGCTTGGAGTTGGTTAAGCGTAGCATAATCAACAAAGCCAATTAAGGCTGCTGCTGTAACTACTGGACCAAACATGCAACCACGCCCTGCCTCATCGGCACCTATAAGAATATACCCTTGTTGCTCTTGGGTAAATTTAGTTAAATCCTCGTGCTCGAGAGTACTTATAGTCATAAATTTTTTCTCTGTTAATTTTTTTTCTAAAGTTAAATTATAGCACTGCTACCTGAGGCAAAGACTTTTTGTTTTATAATAGAACTATCTTTGACTTTATCTGTCTAAAGAAAAAACTATCCCTTTTATTAAAATAACTATGCAAAGCCTATCTCTAGTTTATATCTGTGATAAAAACTATTACCTCCAACTTGTAACTTCCCTTGCTTCTTTACTAAAGAACAAAAAAAGTACTACAAGTTACACTATTTTTATTTTTTATCAAGATTTTAATCCCCAACAAATTGCTTGGCTCAAACACTTTATCCAAATGCATAACTGCATAGCACGCATGCGTCCTATGCCCCTCGAGCTCTTGCCTGAGCTTAAACTGGCTCGCCATGAGCAAGTATTACTTGCTTTACCGCAAATTTTTGCTCAACTCAATAGCGACCGCATTTTATATCTGGCAACAGATACTCTTGTCCTTGATGACCTGAGCGAGCTAGTAAGTTTAGATTTCCAAGACAAAGTATTTGCGGTAGTAAACGATTATCATATTTACCAAAAATATTTACTGCGTTTAAATGGTAGCCAACACCAAACTGTGCGAGGCTTTCTTGAAATTATTGCTCAAATTAAACAATTGCCTCTGCAAAGTGTTTTAGACTACTTTAATACTGGCGTAATTTTATTAAATCTGGCTAAATTACGTACACTCGAGCAACTAACTTTAGTTCCTCAAGATACCTCGGGGCTAGATTTTATGCAGCCAAGTCGAGCTTTATTAAATGTTTTTGCTCAACAACAAGGGGGAGCTTTATACCTTGCCCCAAGTTATAACTTGCACCAAGACTGTGCATGGCAAGTAAAAGAATTTAAGCCCGCGCGCGATAAATTAATGGTGAATATAAATTCTCTTGCTAGTCGTCTGGGAACTCAAGCTGTACCTGCGTACTTATGGCAAGCTCCAACGCCAAGCTCGCCTCGCCAAGCCAAGGCTTTAGAGGCAAGCAACGCCAGCGAGCAACCGAGTTTAACTTTTGCCCAAGAGCAAAGCCAACAAGATAACTCGCTTTTAGCTCTGCACGCGACAACCTATAATCGCTACCAAAATCAAGAGCTTCCTGCTCGGGCTCAAGCCACCAAGCCAAACTCAGAACAACAGGCAAGAGCTCAAGTAGCTATAGATTTACAAGAAAAAGAGCTTACTTACCAAGACTATACGCCACATTGGCATGAAATTAAAGAACGTTTACTTGCAAGTATTAATTACCGTGCCTATAGAGTGACGCCAAATCTTTTTACTTATCTTGATATGAGTAAAATCGAAGAGGTAAAAATTCTGCATTGCGTTGGCAGTAAGCCTTGGCATAATCCCCAAGCTAATACTTTAGCTACAACTTTATATCAGTTTTATTTAAAATACGCTAACCTTCCTTTAGCTCTATGTCCAAATTAACCATAGTTTTTACTTGTAATGAAAAATTCTTTGTGCATTTAACCACGGTAATTAGTTCTTTGCTGGCTAACCGCAAAAGCACTAAATACGAAATAGTGGTCTTAGGACGTAACTTTACTAAAGCCCAAAGTGATTGGCTAAAAAAGTTTGTTCGTGAACAAAGTCAAGGCGAGTGTTTTCTCAATCTCTTTGAAATGAGCTATGAACTCGACTCGCAAGGCTTAAGAAATATAGTTCTTTCGCGTTACTTTTCGATAGATTGTTTTTCGCGTCTCTATATTCCAAGTATTATTGATTTAAATCTGCTCGGCTCTGATCGCGTTCTCTATCTCGACTGTGATATGCTCGTGCTCGATGATCTGGGCTGTATGAATGAAATAGATTTTGAGGGCAAGTTCTTTGCTGTAGTCGGCGATTTTGATATACGAGATCGCTATCTTAGTATGCTCGTAGGCTGGAATAGTGAAAATGTTAACTACTACCGCAATCACTTTAGACATATTAAGAACCTCGGTCTGGATAGTATGCTCGATTACTTTAACTCAGGGATGGTACTCTTTAACTTAAAGGCTATCCATGAGTCTGGAGTAGATAAAGGCTTTTTAGTCCACTCTATGATCAAACGTCAGTATTTAACTTTCCCTGATCAGGATGTATTAAATATCGAAGGCAAAAGATATGGTGGGGTAAAATACTTACCTCTTCACTTTAATATGCCGCAATTTAAAACCTATTTTCGCCTTGATGATTTTTATAATCCAAACAATGATCACTTGTATTTTCCTCTCAATGACAAGGCATATCGTACCGGAACCGAACCTGTACCAGACTATTTACAATTCTTGCAGCCAGAAGAGCAAGAAATAGATCTAGGCTATGAAACCTTGCATGCGGAAAAACTTAGTGCGGCAGCCTCTTATTATCAAGCTGACTACCAAAGCGAGCTTCCTGAGCAAGTAGATGCTGATTATGTAAACTTCAAAGATCCGCATAATGTAACTATGAACAAAGAAGATTACACTAAGCATCTCGAGCAAATTCGTGAACTTGCTCAAGCTACGCTTGCAAGTTATTGTACTCTGGTACCTAGTGAACTCGAAGCTTTTATTGATCGCAGTAAACTTGAGAAAGTAAAAGTATTACACTTTATTGGTACTAAACCTTGGCAAGAGAAGAACTTTACGATTCCTTACCACCTCTATCACAAATACTTAAAGCAGGCACAAATTCCGCCTGAGTTAATCCCAAAAGATTAAGTCCTGGCTCAGGACTTAATCTTGTTTAATTTGCTTTTACCTTTTTGTTAGCTTGCTTTTTTGTTAGCTTGCTTTTTTGTTAGCTTGCTTTTTTGTTAGCTTGCTTTTTTGTTAGCTTGCTTTTTTGTTAGCTTGCTTTTTTGTTAGCTTGCTTTTTTCCTTGCCTCTAAGCTTGCTAACTTTCTTGAGCTAGATTTGCTATTTTGCCTCTATTTTCCTCTCTTAATTTTTCCTTGAGAAAAACTTTTCTTCCCCATTGCGAGTATCCCGCAAATATTATTTTTTCTTGTTAAAAATTTATTTAATTAATAACCCCTATAGCAACAGGGTCTTTAACCCTTGAGCACCATAAAAAACTGCCCATTTTATCGCATTTTTGCACTTTTATATTCCTTGCTTTTTTTGGGGTAATCTCGCCTTTCTGCTATAATAAGCAATTGTTAAAAGATGAAGTTTAAGGGGAGAAAGAGCTTTCTTAAACTCACCTTACTTTAAATTCTTAAGGTTTATCCGAACCAGCTTTCTCGCTAACCTAAAGTCTTTAGAGTTTTTATACCTTTAGGTAAGCAAAGAATAGAGCTAATAGACACGCTCTCTTTACTTAACTAAATTTGCTAGGTGCTTGGACTATCTCAAGCTTTCTTATTAATCATCTCTGTTCCGAGCAGAGTAATAAAACAACTAGGGATCATTCATGTTAAATATTAATGAAAATGATGTTTTATTAAATCAAAAAGCAGCTACCAAAGAAGAAGCTATTCGCATTGTTGCTAAACTTTTAGCTGATAACGGTCGTGTAGACCCAGGCTATGTTGACGGTATGATTGAACGTGAACAACAAACTTCAACATATCTAGACAATGGAGTGGCAATTCCACACGGTACAACTAAAACACGTAACCTTGTAAAAACTACAGGTGTTGCAGTAGTACAATTCCCTGAAGGGGTAGTATGGAATGACGAAGGTGATAAAACCTACGTTGCTTTTGGTATAGCAGCAAGTTCAAACGAACACTTACCTATTTTAAAAGCAATTACTAATATTATTGGTGAGGAAGAAGAAGCTGCAGCTTTAGCTAAGGCTACAAGTAAAGCTGAGTTAATTAAATTAATTAACGGCGATACTCAAGCTCCTGTAACTAATCTACCAATTACTTCAGCAGCCTTAGTTGATTTAAACGCGCAAGCAACAGAAATTACAGGTTTATTAGCCTTAAACGCAGCTAATCTTTTAGCGCAAGGTTATGCAACCCCAGAATACTTTACCAGTGCCTTTAAATTTGCTCCAATTCACTTAGGTTCGGGCTTATGGTTATCAAGTGCAACACAAGGTGCAAAAGCTAATGGTTTAGCTTTAGTTCGTCCTACTTCAGCAGTAACTTGCAATGGTAAACCAGTAAAAGCTCTAGTTAACCTTGTATTTACAGGGGCAGGTGATGCTAAGGCTCTAGCTACTTTAGTAAACCAAGCTACTACTTTAACTACTGCGGACTTAAATGGCGTTCTTGGCGTATTTGGTCTAAGTGCACCAACTTCAGCAACTCCAGCAGCTTCGCAAGCACCAAGCTTATCTAAAGTTCCAACTGTACCTACAGTTCCTGAAGTTCCAGCAGCACCAGCAGTTGAGCAAAACAGCGTAGTTGGTACTTTTGTAATTCACAATGATAACGGTTTACACGCTCGTCCTTCAACTGAATTAGTACGCGTATGTAAACAATTTAAATCTGAAATTACCGTAGAAAACTTAACTACAGGTTCAGCTCCAGTTAAAGCTAAATCTATGGTACGTGTAACAGGTCTAGGTGCAACTAAAGGTAGCGAACTTCGCTTTGTTGCTACAGGTGAAGACGCAGAACAAGCTATAGCTGCAATTGGTAAAGCTATTGCCGAAGGTTTAGGCGAATAATTTCAGGAGAATTTTTAACATGACTAAAGTAGCAACCATTACTTTAAACCCAGCTATGGACCTTGTAGGTCGTGTAGGGGAAATCGAAGTTGGTGAAGTAAACACTGTAGAAACTTTAGGTTTATACCCAGCTGGTAAAGGAATCAACGTTGCTAAAGTTTTAGCAGATTTAAAAGTACAAAGCACAGTTACTGGTTTTTTAGGTGCAGATAACAAAGGTGACTTTGAAGCTGAATTTGCTAAATATGGCATTGAAGACAAATTTGCTCGTGTTGCGGGGAAAACACGTGTAAATATTAAAGTTACTCAAGAAGACGGCGAAGTAACTGACTTAAACTTCCAAGGTTTTACAGTAACTCCAGCCGATTGGCAAGCTTTTGTGCAACAAACTCTTGAGCAATTAAAAGGCTTTGATTATGTTGCTGTTTGTGGTTCTTTACCACGTGGTGTAGAACTTGCAGATTTTAAAGCTTGGTTAGAACAATTAAATGCTTTAGGTTGCAAAGTTATTTTTGATAGCTCAAATAAAGCATTAGAAGTAGGTTTACAAGCTAACCCTTGGTTAATTAAACCTAACTGGAGAGAATTAGAAGTTTTAACACAAACTAAATTCGACTCTATTGAACAAGTTTTAGCAGCAGCACGCCAATTAAACGCTCAAGGTATTACTAATGTTGTAGTATCTATGGGAGCTAAAGGTTCATTATGGGTAACTAAAGATTTTGTTTACCAAGCTCAACCGCCAAAAATTACTAATGTAGTTTCAACAGTAGGGGCTGGTGACTCTATGGTTGCAGGCTTTATTTATAGCCTCGTAAATAACCTTGACCCTGAGCAAACTTTACGCTTTGCTTCGGCGATCTCTGCTTATGCAGTAACTCAAGGTAATGTTGGGGTAGAAAGCCTAGAAACTCTAGATCCTTTCCTAGCTCAAGTAACAGTAAGCAAAATTGCTTAAAAATTTGTTCCTTTTTTAACCCACCAAATTGCCTAGTTCCTTTAAGGAAGGCGGCAATAAGGAAGTACAATGAATATTTATCTAACAAAATCATCTGCTCTTCCCGTAGCTTACGAACTTCTGGCTAAAACTCTTCTGAGCCAAGCAGGACATCAATTAGTTGATGATGCCTTTGCTGCAGATTTACGTCTTAGCCTGGAAAACCAAGTTACTGACGCAAAAGTTAATGGTCTTGCTGTTGCAGTAGTTGACTTACAAAAACTAGCTGACAATACTCGTGCTACTCTTGAAGCAGCTAAACCTGTAGTAGTTAATACTGTAGAAAACGCTAAAGCTGCTACAGAAACTTCAGGAGTAAAAAATATCGTTGCCGTAACTGCATGTCCTACTGGGGTAGCGCATACTTTTATGTCAGCCGAAGCTATCGAAGCTTACTGTAAAAGTAAAGGCTGGAATATTAAAGTAGAAACTCGTGGACAACAGGGTGTAGGTAACCCATTATCTCCAGAAGAAGTGGCAGCTGCTGACCTAGTATTTGCAGCAACAGATATTGAAGTTGATTTAAGTAAATTTGAAGGTCGTCCTTTCTACCACACTTCAACTAAAGCAGCTCTAAAAAATACAGCGCAAGAATTTGAAAAGGCATTTGCTCAAGCAAAACCTTATCAGTCTAAAGTAGCTACTTCTAGCTCTAGCACCGAAACAGCTAAGAGCGAAGGGGGCTGGCAAGCAATTTACCGTCACTTAATGACAGGTGTATCTCACATGTTACCAATTACGGTAGCTGGGGGATTATTAATTGCTCTAAGCTTCTTATTTGGTCCTAATGCTTTCCAAGAAGAAGGTACTTTACCAGCAGCCCTAATGACCATTGGTGGTGGTTCAGCATTTGCAATTATGCTTGCTGTATTCTCAGGATATGTTGCTTACTCAATTGCAGACCGTCCAGGTTTAGCTTCAGGTTTAATTACAGGTTTCTTAGTAACTAACCTTGGAGCTGGTTTCCTAGGAGCAATTGTTACAGGTTTCTTATCAGGTTATGTAACTCTGTTCTTAAGCAGAAGTATTAAGTTACCACCTTCAATTACTTCATTAAAACCTATATTAATTCTTCCACTTCTATCTACTCTAATTGTAGGTTTACTAACTGTATACCTCATTGGACCTTATGTATCGGTAGTTTCTCAATCATTATCTGATTGGTTAACTTCGCTTCAAGGTGGTTCAGCATTAGTTCTAGGTCTAATCCTTGGAGCTATGATGTGTATTGATATGGGTGGTCCAATTAATAAGGCTGCTTATGTAGTATCTGTAGGTCTTATTTCACAAGGCGTAACTACTCCTATGGCTGCAGTAATGGCTGCAGGTATGGTGCCACCTATTGGTATGGCAATTGCAACTTGGATTGCTCGTCGTAAATTCACAGCTCCACAACGTGACTCAGGTAACGTAGCCTTTGTTTTAGGTCTATGCTTTATCTCTGAAGGTGCTATTCCATTTGCAGCTGCAGACCCATTACGTGTAATTGCTTCTTCGGCTCTAGGTGGTGCTATTGCTGGTGCTATCTCAATGCTAGCAGGCGTACAATTAAATGCACCACACGGTGGGGTATTAGTTGCATTTACAGTAAACCACGTATTAACTTACTTTGTGGCAATTGCTGTAGGTTCAATTGTAACTGGTGTGCTTTATGCTATTCTCAAAGCAGCACCAAAAGCAGAAGCAAAAGCTTAATATCAACAAACAAAAAAGAGAAGTCATCTGGCTTCTCTTTTTTTATGCCTTAAATTTCAAAGAAATTGCTCATTTTTTCTATTCCAAAAACAAAAATAATTTATTCTTGTAAATATCCCATAAAGTTTGTTTACGGGACTTTTTTTGGCAAAAAAAAGAGAAGCTCGGTGAGCCTCTCTTTTTTTATTTTTAGAAGAGCACGTAACCTATACATGCAACAATAAAACCTACGCCGCCAATTAGAGTTTCTAACACTGTCCAAGTTTTTAGTGTAGTCTTGGTATCTATCTCTAAAAAACGACTCATGAGCCAGAAACCTGAATCATTTACATGCGAAAGTACAGTTGCTCCTGAAGCTATGGCAATTACAATAAAGCATAGATCTAATTCACTTAAACCCGTAGCCGCTTGTACGGTTGGAGCGATTAAAGCAGCCGCTGTTGTTAAGGCAACCGTTGCCGAACCTTGGGCTACCCTAATTACCGTTGCAATAACAAAGGCTGCCACAATAATAGGTAAACCAGTATGAGCAAAAATATTTGCTAGTTCTTGCCCTATTCCCGAAGCTCTTAATACGCCCCCGAACATACCACCAGCACCAGTTACAATTACTACCGAACAAATTGGACCTAGAGCTTTTTCACAAATAGATTCAAGTTCAGATAAAGTACGGTGTTGTTTAAGGAGAACTAAAGCAACAATTAGCGTAATTAATAAAGCTATTGGCGTTTTACCAATTAAACGTAAGGTATCAACAAAAGTTGAAGGTTCAATTACTTTAGCTACCAGTAAAGTATTACAAACCGTCTCCAGCATAATTAATAAAATAGGTAAAACTAAAATAAAAATTACGCGGGCAAAAGATGGTGGAGTAATATTTTCTTGTTCTTGCCCAAGCACAGCATTTAAAAATGCTTGTGGTAAAGGAACATATACTCTTTTCCCTATCCATAAACTATAGAGATATGAAGCTATATACCAGGTTGGAATGGCACATACTAAACCAACTAGTACTAATAAACCTATGTTAGCTCCCAGTAAATCAGCCGACACCACTGGACCTGGATGCGGTGGTAAAAAGGCGTGCATTACCGCAAATGCCCCTACCGAAGGGAAAACATAGTAGAGCACTGAGCCGCCAAGACGTTTTGCGAGGCTGAAAATAATTGGTAGCATTACCACAACCCCAGCATCAAAGAAGATTGGGAAACCAAAAAGTAACGAAGCTATACCTATAGCAAAGCCTGCTCGTTTTTCTCCAAAGGTTTCTACTAGTGTATCCGAAAGTACACGTGCCCCGCCCGATACTTCAAGTAAACGACCTATCATTGCCCCTAAACCTACAAGCAGAGCTACCGAAGCTAAGGTCGAACCAAAGCCACTAAGTAAAGTTGGGATAATTTGATCGATACTAATTCCCGCAGCTAAAGCTGTAAAAAGGCTAACTATAGTTAGCGCCACAAACGGGTGCACTTTTAGTTTAATAATCAGAAGAAGTAAAACTAAAATTGCCACCACCATAATAGCAATTAACATACTAATTCCTTAAAGCGAAGATAAGATTGATAAGAAATTTTCTTTTAGAATTTATAAAAGTTTCTTTTTATATTTTGCTCCTTTGTCGAGCCCTTGTAAAATAAAAATCTCATTTATGTGATCTAGATCACATAAATGAAAAAAACTTTCTTTTTTGCTTGCCTTAATTTTTTTCTCGGGTATATAATTAAAAAAGAAAAAAGAACAATTTTAGGGATTTTTAACCCTTTTTATAAATAGTTATCGCTTAATTTGCTTTTACGATTTTTTACAAATTTTCTCAAATTAAGCACAAAGAGACGGAAATATGGCACAAAACCAAGTAGTAATCCTTATGGGAGTATCGAGCACTGGTAAAAGCTCAGTTGGTAAAGCTGTAGCAGATAATCTCGGGATAAAATTTATTGACGGGGATGATTTACATCCGCGAGCAAATATTATAAAAATGAGCTCAGGGCGTCCGCTCAATGATCTAGACAGGGCACCATGGCTCGAACGTATTCGTGATGCAGTTTTTTCTTTAGATAATAAACACGAAAGTGGCATTATTGTTTGTTCGGCACTAAAACAACAATACCGTGACTTTATTCGCGAAGGTAATCCACGGGTAAAATTTATTCACTTACACGGAGATTATGATCTTATTCTTGAACGCCTAAAACAAAGATCTGGGCACTTTATGAAAGCAAATATGCTGCAAAGTCAGTTTGCTACTTTAGAAATGCCAGTTAATGAAACTGATGTAGTTCAAGTTGAAGTAGATAAATCTCTTCCTGAAGTAGTGCAAGCATGCTGTCAAATTCTCCAAGGCTGGATAAATGCAGAGCCTCAAGAGAGTTGCTCTAGCTCTAGCCCTAACGCTCCCCTTTAAAAACGAGTGTCTTTTTAGCTTAAAGTCTTGGATATTTTTAGTTTAAGACTTGTATATTTTTAGTTTAAGACTTGTATATTTTTATTTTCTCTTAGGTATAAAAAAATTGAGTCCCCAGGCACATGCCTGAGGACTTTTTTATGGTTAATTTTTTTAATTAGGGTATGACTAATTACTAGTGATCAACTTAACCCATTATTGTGGTTTGCGAGCTAACATAGTAGCAAATTGTAATTGAATGCGATTACCAAAGGCATCAGTTTTATGTAAATGCCCAAGGTTTTCATTATACTCAACAAACTCCCAACCTTGATATAAGTCTTTTAGCTGATTGCTCGCAAAAGTAAATGGGAAAGGCATAGAGCAAGGGTACTCTGGCGTTGACATGGCTGCAACAATCAGGTTATAGCCGCCTGGGTTAGTATGCTCTTGCATATTAGCAATAATCTTTTCAATAGCCTCTGCCTGACAGAACATTAATACTACTGTAGATACGATAAAGTCATAGTTATCTGTGAGACTAGCGCTATTAATATCATACTCACGTGCACTAATCGGTAATTGCTCTTTGCTAGCAATATTTTGCACAAAGTTAAGAGATTCAAGATTGCGATCTAAACTCTCAACCGTAAAACCATTTAAAGCTAAATAGAGCGAGTTTCTTCCCCCACCACAACCTAAATCTAATGCCTTACCTGGTTTTACTACCTCTAAAGCTTTAACTACTTCAGAGTGAGCAGGGCTCAGGTTATATTTTTTTGCTGAGTACATTTGTGGCGTACACATAAAAGCTAACTGGCATTCGAGGTCATCAGTTAGAGCTTGAACCTTGTGCCACACTTGGGGTTCAATAATTTGTGGGGTATTTTCTGGCGTTAAATCAACTTGTGATAGTTCGTTACCTTGCTCATCTAAAAAGTAAAATCTTAATTTCCCCTTAAGTACCGTTAAACGAGCATAAGTATCTTCTTTGGTGTTGTGCTGTTCTTGGAACATCGCCGGTAAAGTTTGGGCGTTCCATACAGGCATTTGTTTATAAACTAATAGATTGTCTGGAATTGACATATTTCCTCCGGAAGTAATTAAGCAAAAAATTATATTTTCTCAAAAAGCAAAAGCTCTGCTTTTAATGCGAGCAAATTGCTCGTAAAAAAAGAGCCAGAGGTTTTATCCTCTGGCATAAAATTCATGATTATTTGATTAACCCTTGCTCTACTTTTTCCTCATAGGCAGTAGAAGCTTGCATAAATTTAATTAAAGCTAAGGCAATTAAGAAGTAAATTACTCCTGCCATAGCTCCGGCATAACCATAAAGTGAAACTGTGTAACGTAATCCTGGAGCATTATATAGGGAAAGATTTAACTCTTGCAGAACGCCCAGAGCTAGGGCAACACTAGCTGCCGAACCTAAAATCCCTATGCCTATATATTTAAGTAAAGGTTTACCCGTAATACTTGTTTGACTATAAAGAGGGGCTAAATAAAAAGCTGTCCAAGCAAAACCTAACAACGAAACTAAAGCATACCCCGAGTAAAAGTATTGCTTTAACTCGCCTTGCCCTGCAAAAACTGCATCTGAACTTTGCGTTAAAGTAAAGATTAACCAACCTGTTAAAGCTAACAAAATTAAGTTAATTAAGGCAAAGAAAAAGCGAGGTTTTAAGGTTTTGCGACGAAAATATAGAGCACAAACACTTATAGCCAGAGGAATAAATCCTAACATTACGCCCAGAAAAACTACACGCCAGAGAGTAGAATATTCTACATTAGCGACTGCGACAAAGAAAAGATTCCAACTTTGTCCTGAAAAACTTTGAAAAGAATTTGACCAAAGGATCAAACTAACTACTGCAACCACAAAGAGCAGGGCTGAAGTACGAAAAAATGGTTTTGTGTTCGTTTGCATAAAATATAGATAATGTTGTTTGTTATTGCGGGCTTAGTATAGCAAATTAAGCCCAAGCTTGCTCAAAAGAAAACCAATTTTACCCGAGTTCAACTAAAAATCAAGGGCTTAGAGCCATAATAGTTGCACTAAGTTTGTGGGAATCAGCTCCCTTTTTTCTCTTTGAGCAGTTGTTTAATTTTTTCTTCGAGCTTAGTGCGGTTAGTTGCCTTACCAGATTTAACACTAAAGCGTCCCGAGTTAATTTTTATATTACTAAATTGGGCTTGCTTGGTGTCTATACCTTCTAAGTTAGGATCACTTGCTTGGGTTAAATTGCCTTGTTGCTGGGCAATAGCTTCTAAATTAAGCGAGTTATTGAGCAAGCCTTGTTGGGTACGCTGATCAAAGAGCCCGAGTTGAGTTTGTTGTTTTTGGATTAGCAATCGGCTATTTAAAGTATGAGCATGAGATATAGCCAGAGCTAGAGCATCGGAAGCATCAAGTTTAGGTTTAACGCTGAGATTAAGTAAACGACAAACCATGCGATTTACTTGCTCTTTTTTGGCACTACCTATGCCCGTAACAAATTTTTTCGCTTGTCGAGCCGATAACTCAAAAATGGTTGCTCCGCCTAGACTCCCAGCTAAAATTGCAATTCCTCGTGCCATGCCGAGTTTAATTGCCGACTGGGGGTTTTGGGCAATAAATACTTGCTCAACCACCATGTGATCTGGATTATATTGGGCAATTACCTCTTGTAACTGAGCAAAAATAATGGGTAAGCGACTATTAATTTCGCTTCCCTTAACACTGATTACCCCTGAGGTTAAATAGGTTAACTTAGAACCCTTTTTTTCAATTATGCCATAGCCCGTATTAATGGAACCTGGGTCTAGGCCTAAAATAATGGTCATGGAATTCTCTCGTTTTTTGCTCTCTATTATAAAACAAAGGCAAAGAAATTTCTTTGCCTTAGTAGCTTCCTAAACGCCGACGCATACGAGGAAGAAAAACATTAATTAAAGTTTGGAAGCAAGCATAGGTTAAACTTGCAATCACAAAATAAGAAGCCCCTTGCCAAGTTAAAAGCTCTTGGCTTTGGCTATGATAAAACATTACTAGCGAGCTAAGAAAAATTGCTAAAGTAAGAAGAAAATTTCTCCCCCAAGCTAAAGAACGCGAACGACAAGGAAGATAGAATTTTTGTAAATACATACAAAGAACAAAAAGATAACCCAAGCCTAATGTCTCATAAACGCTAGTCAAAAAAACCTGCTCGGCATCCATGAGATAGCAACTCCAAGTAAAACTTACCGCAAAAGCAAGAAGAGAAAAAACCAAGAGCTTGACTCTGCCTCTACCTCGTTTAAGAGCCGCAAAAAGACTCGTTAAAACTAAAAACAAAAGCAAAGGACTCAAATAAAAACTTAAATGCAGCAAGCTTCCCCAGGTTACTACTTGCCAAAAACCAACAAGCTCGATTTTTTTACCTAAACTAGTAACATAAGGGTCTAAGACCCAAGAGAGTAAAAGGGTAAGTGCGGTGATAAATAAAACAAATAACATGCCTTTAAAGAGCTTAAAGTAGTTTAAGCTCGAAACGGCAAAAATATTACGTGCAAAGTGCATGACAATCCCAAGAAAGAGTTCGTTTTTTTCCCTCTTATTTTACGCTAAAAGCCCCGTAATTTGGGGCTTATTTACTCATTATGTGATCTAGATCACATTTTGTAAATAAAAAAAGAAGACCGGAGTCTTCTTTTTTTAGTAAAACTTAATTTACTCTAAAGCAGCAGCTACTTCATCTGAAATTTCCCCATTGTGGAAAACTTCTTGTACGTCATCAAGATCTTCAAGTGAATCAATTAATTTCACAAAAGTTGTTGCTGCTTCTACATCAAGTTCAATTTTGTTTGCTGGGATTTGAGCAATTTCAGCATTTGCTGGTTTTAAGCCTGCTGCTTCTAAAGCATCACGCACTTCGTTAAAGTTTTCCCATGGGCAGTAAACATCAACTGTACCGTCACCATAATCAACTATATCTTCACAACCAGCTTCTAAAGCAGGTTCCATTACCTCTTCTTCTGAAGAGTTTTCAAATGTAAATACCCCACGTTTAGTAAAGAGGTAAGCAACTGAACCATCAGTACCTAGGTTACCACCTAAGCGCGTAAACGCGTGACGTACTTCAGAAACTGTACGATTACGGTTATCCGTTAAGCACTCAACCATGATTGCTGTACCGCCTGGACCGTAACCTTCATAGATAATAGTATCCATGTTGGTTCCTTCACCGCCACCAGCACCACGTTCAACAGCACGATTGATTGTATCACGTGTCATGTTGTTCGAAAGTGCCTTGTCTACTGCTGTACGCAGACGAGGGTTAGAAGATACATCACCACCGCCTAGTTTAGCGGCAACTGTAATTTCACGAATTAATTTTGTAAAGATTTTACCACGTTTAGCATCTTGGGCTGCTTTTTTGTGTTTAATATTAGCCCACTTACTATGACCTGCCATACAATTTCTCTTTTAGATTGATTTATTACTTATCACGATGTACCTTGTACTCAGGTACTACATCGATAGCTACTTCTGCAAGTTGTTTGTCAGCAACATAAGAAGGAGCATTTGTCATTAAACAAGTTGCACTATTAGTTTTCGGGAAGGCAACTACATCACGAATATTTTCTGTTCCTGTTAAAAGCATAGCAATACGGTCAAAACCAAAAGCACAACCTGCATGAGGCGGAGCTCCGTATTTAAATGCATCTAATAAGAAACCGAATTTATCTTGTTGTTCTTCGGCATCAATACCAATTAAATCAAAGATTTTTGATTGCAGTTTTTGGTTATAGATACGTACTGAACCTGAAGATACTTCGTAACCGTTGATTACCATATCACAAGCATCGGCACGAATATCTAAAACTGGAGTATTTTCTAAGTACTCAACTGTACCCACAATTGGTGAGGTAAATGGGTGGTGAGCAGCAATTAGCGCACCTGACTCTTCATCAATTTCGTACATAGGGAAGTTGATTACCCATAATGGAGCAAAAGCTTCTAGATCAACAAGGTTTAGATCACGACCTAAACGAATACGTAAACCACCTGCAGCCTTAGTTGCTACATCCTTGTGATCAGCAAGAATAAATACTTGGTCATTGGTATCTAACTCAAGAGTTTGATTGAGGCTTGCATAAATTTCTGGAGTAATAAATTTAGCAATTGAACCTTTAACTTGAGCTGTTGCTGCATCTACTACGCTAAAGTGAGCTAGACCACCTAAACCTAATGAGTTTACATATTTAGTATACTCGTCGATTTTTTTACGGCTAAATTGCTCAGCAGCTTGAGGAACTTTAATTGCAATTACACGAGCTTTAGGGTCGTTAGCTGCTTTAGCTAAGAACTCTAAACCAACTTGAGTAAAGGCAGTGTTTACGTCTTTTAATAATAATGGGTTACGTAAATCAGGTTTATCCGAACCATAGTCACGCATTGCTTGGTCATAAGTTAAATGCGGGAACTTGGCAGGTAAGTCGTAATTTAATACTTCTTTCCAAAGGTTACGAATTAAGTTTTCTCCGATTTCACGTACTTCTTCGCCTGTTAAGAAAGTAGTTTCTAAGTCTACTTGGGTAAACTCTGGTTGACGGTCTGAACGTAAGTCTTCATCACGGAAACATTTTACAATTTGGAAGTAACGATCAAAACCAGACACCATTAATAATTGTTTATATAATTGTGGTGACTGAGGTAAGGCGTAGAATTTACCTTTGTTTACACGTGAAGGAACTAAGTAGTCACGAGCACCTTCTGGAGTAGCTTTTGATAATACAGGAGTTTCTACTTCAATAAAACCGTTATCTGATAAGAATTTACGGATTACTTGATAAGCCTTGTGACGCACAAAAAAGCGTTGTTGGTTTTCTGGACGACGTAAATCTAGGTAACGGTATTTAAGACGTAACTCTTCAGGTACTTCAGTATTGTAGTCTAAAGGTAATACGTCTGCTTCTGAGTAAACATGTACTTCAGTTGCTTCAATTTCAATTTCCCCAGTTTTCATTTTAGGGTTTACTTGATCATCAGGACGAGCACGTACTACACCTACAACACGAATGCATGATTCTGGACGTAAGTTAGATACCTTAGCAAAGAACTCTGCTTCAGGTTTAATAAATACTTGTACTGTACCTTCACGGTCACGTAAATTGATGAAACATAAACCACCAAAATTACGATTACGGTCAATCCAACCGTTTAATGTCACAGTTTGACCTACATATTCTTTGGTCACTGCACCACAATATAAACGCATTATAGCCTACCTTAATATTTGAAATTCTTTAGGATTTTTTTCTCGGAAAAAAATGTCTGCTACAATTATACCACAAGTGGGCATTTTTCTCAGTTAGCTACTTTGTCAACCTGTGCTATAATAATATGTTGCAGTAAATTTAGAAAAATTATGACAAAAGATAACATTTACGCTGAGCAAGATATTCCTGGTGACTTCCAATTTAATGATCTAGTAGCGGAAGTTTTTCCCGACATGATCCAACGCTCAGTACCAATTTATAATGCGATTCTCGAAAATATTCCTCTTCTCGGACATCGCTATATTCAAGATCAAACTAATGTGTATGATCTGGGTTGCTCTCTGGGTGCCATGACTTTTGCTGTACGTCAAAGCCTCCCGCTTAAACAAGGTGAGGTACCACAAGGCGTTAACTTTTACGCTGTGGACAATAGCGAAGCTATGATCCAAAGAGCTAAACTAAAACTTGCAGGCTATCAAAGTAACTATCCTACCCATTTTCTTTTAGACAATATTGAAAATGTAACTATTACTAATGCTAGCTTGGTTATTATGAACTTTGTCCTGCAGTTTTTTAAACCTGCAGAACGCTATGCCCAATTAGAGCGTATTTATGCTGGCTTAAACCCAGGTGGGGTGTTAATGCTTTCTGAAAAATTCATTAACCCAGATCCCCTTGCCGAAGAACAAATTTGTCAGTTGCACTGGGATTTTAAAGCAAAAAATGGTTACTCGCAATTAGAAATTGAACGTAAGCGTAATGCCATTGAAAATATTATGATTCTCGACACCTTGCCTGAGCATTTAGCTCGCTTAGAGCAAATTGGCTTTAAAGCAGTTATCTGGCAATTAGGTTTTAACTTCTGTTCAATTCTTGCTTTTAAACCGCAAGCTTAGATTTATTTCCCCAAGGACTTAGGTTCTTGGGGTATTTTTTTTGTTTGGTTTTTTTGTGCTTTTTTTGTTTGGATTTTAGTTGAGCACTAATTAAAATAATTAATCATTAGATATCACAGGAAAGCCGTTTTTTTTATGTCTGAATTTTAGTTGATCACTAATTTTAATAATTAACTGGTTTTTTTGTTTGGTTTTTTTGTTTGGTTTTTTTGTTTGGTTTTTTTGTTTGGTTTTTTTGAGTGGGGGCGGGCTTTTCGTTTTATTAATGAAATTATTTTTGCGGAGTATTAATGAGGGAGTCTTTTATTTATTTCTCTCTAAAAATCCGATTAATTCTCACACACTTTTCTAAGGTTATTAAAATTTTTTTAATTTTAGTGTCTATCGTTTCAATCTAGAAAAAGCCATATAAGTAACCCATTGGTAATGGCAAAACTTACCATTTGGTAAGATTTGCAAGCCTCTTTTTTTTCTAAAAATAAGTTATATAATCATTGCAACAACTTAATAATCATTTCTTTTTTATTTCAAACAACACAAGAAAAAACACTATGAACAACTTATTTATTCAAACAAAAAAATCACAACGTCGTTATCTTTTAGCATTTTTCATTGCAATCTTTGTAGGGATAATTGCAGCCTTTGTAAAAGGGGGCTGGACACAATTAATGCCAATGCAAGTTGCAGGTGAAACTCCAGCTCTGTTAAGCTTTTTAAAAGTATTTGGTATAGAATTTGCTGGTAAAACCTATACGGTTTTAGGTAACAATGTAAACTGGGTTATCCTAGGTACTCACATTGGCTTTTCTATTGTCTTAGCTGAAGTTTATGTAATTCTTGCTGAAATCTTCCCAAAAATTAGAATGGCTAAAGGTATAGCTTATGGTTGGATTTCAGGTCTAGCAGCTCACTACCTTGTATTCCCAATTTTAAGCATTCCTTACCAATTTACAGTTACAGGTTTAATCTCTGAATTAATTGGGGCAACTCTATTTGGTTGGATTCTTGAAGTACTTCGTGCTTACCTTCGTCAAGGAGCTACAGGTTACGCTAACGCTGAAGATATGCCAAATTAACAAGTAAACGCGTTGCTTTTCTCGGTCAAAAACTAAAAGTAAACTTGGTTATTTGGGGTAATACTTTAATTCAGGCTTAAAGTTAGTCTTACAAAACATAAAAAAACTTACCACAAAAATAAATAAACCATAGTCACACTTTAAAAAACCAATATAGGTTAATTATTTAACATAGTAAAAAACGATTCATATTTATTAAGTCTATTATTTTTAGGAGCCCTTTAGGGTTCCTTTTTTTATCTTGAGTTTATCGACAAAATCTTACACTTTTTACTCAAGAATAAAAATTTTTCTTTTCACTTCAACCCCGACAATATCAAAGAAAAATCTATTTAGAGATAGCTAAAGTACAATCTCACTCTTGCTTTTTTCTCCCCAAAAATACTACAATAAAGCGTCTTTTTGCTAATTAAAAAAATTTTAGAGAAGTCTAAGAAGGTTATTTATGAATTTATTTCAAATGACAAAACCTAGTCAACGTCGCTTTCTTTTAATGTTTGTAATTGCGATTGTTGCAGGTATTTTATCCGCATTCGTTAAAGATGGATGGGAATCTACTTTCCCGCCTCGTGGTGTACATGATGTTCCACCACCAGTATTATTCTTAGAAGTATTTGGTGTTGATGTTTCAACAAAAACTTACACTATTCTAGGTGTAACTGGTAACTGGGCAGCGACCTTAACTCACTTAGTATTCTCTATTGTAATGGCTGAAATCTACTGCCTTTTAGCTGAAGTTCTTCCTAAAGTAAGACTTCTTAAAGGTGCAGTATACGGTTATATTGCCGCTTTAAGTGCTCACTATGTGGTTTTACCTATGTTAGGTCTTCCACGTGAGTTCTCTATCCCTGGCTTTTTATCTGAGTTAGGTGGTACTTTCT
Organism: Psittacicella melopsittaci; assembly: GCF_003585925.1. GTDB lineage: Bacteria > Pseudomonadota > Gammaproteobacteria > Enterobacterales > Psittacicellaceae > Psittacicella > Psittacicella melopsittaci. Next base: position 20,046 of record NZ_NRJH01000031.1, on the reverse strand, counting down.
TATGGATCTGGACTATTGAAGTGTTCCGTGCTTATATGCGTGAAGGTGCTACTGGCTATAAAAACGCTGAGGATATGCCAAGTTAGTTATAACAACAAAACACAAATCTGGAGGTCTGACGGCCTCCTTTTTTGTTATTTAAGCTTTATCATTTTTTTCTTTGGAGCTTTAGCATTTTTTTCTTCTTGCTTTCTTTTTTGCTTTATCATTTTTTTCTTCTTGCTTTTCTCTTTTTGCTTTCTTCTTTTTCTTCCTCTTTTTTTCCTCTTACTTTCTTCTTTTTCCTTCTTTTTTCCTCTTGCTTTCTCCTTTTTTTTCCCTCTTTTTTCCTCTCTTTTTTCCTATTTTTTTATCTTTATTCTTGCTTGTTCTTTTTTCTTTTTTTCGCTATACCCCTACATTTACTTAAGGGATTTATCTCAAGATTTATTAGGATTATCCGAACCTTATATAGTCTCAGCTTATTCTTAAGAACTTACTTTTGCAAATTGCCAGTTTTTCTAGTACAATATGCCACACTGTATTAAATTTAATTGCCTTAGCAATAAATTGGTAAAAAAGGCACGGTCAGCCAAAAGTGACTCCACAATTAAATATATAATTTCATTATGAAACTTTATAGATTTAAACAACACACTCTAAACAAACAACATCAAGATACAACTTTAGACCAACAACCTATTGGGCAAGCGTCACCAACCTATGGTGGAGTAGATTATGTTTCGCCTCACCAAATCCAACTCCAGAAGAAACTTGGGAGTAAAATTATTCTCTTACTAATTCTGGGAATCATTGCCGTATCGGCACCTGTAAGTAATGACGCTTTAATTCCTGCTATAGTAACACTTAAAGACTTCTTTGCTGTAAGCGTAGAACAAATTCAAGCCGTAATTCCTTATTTTGTCATAGGTCTAGGAATTGGGCAAGTAATTTGGGGACCAGTAATTGACCGCTTTGGGCGTAAGTCTGTTTTAAGTGGGCTTATAGTTGCGGCTATAGTAAGTAACTTTATTATTGTTAGTGTTACTAGCTATGAAGCTTTCTTAGGCATGCGCATAGTACAAGGTATTATTTACGTAGGCTTAGGGGTAATCCCTTCGGTAGTATTAAAAGACATCTACTCTCCACGTGAGTTCATTGTTTATAATGCTTACCTTACAACTTTATTTATGTTTGGTCCAGCATTAGCGCCTCTAATTGGTAGTTTAATGCTTAAATTTATTCCATGGCAAGGTATTTACCATGTGATCTCGGTTTTACTTTTAGTTGCGTTTTTAGCTTTTTTAAGATCAGTTCCTGAAACTATTGATCCTGAGAAAAAACAACCTTTCCATACGGTACGTATTCTGCGTAACTACTTAAGCATTCTTAAAAATCCACCGTCAGTGGCATTAATTATTGCCATTACTGCTTTAGAAATTGCAGGGATTGCCATTCCAACATTATTACCAGCAGTTCTAATTGTGGATTACAATATAGATCCAACTACAAGTTCGATCCTATTAGGAGTAAGTATTGCTTTCCTTATTGCGGGGATGATCGTAAACCAACAACTAGTACGTAAACAAGTTGCAATTAACACCGTTTGGAAAGTGTTTTCCCTACTCTTAATTGTAAGCGTTGCCTTTAACGTATTTCTTATTAGCACAGGTTTAATTAGCCATCATCTGCTGGTTATTAGCCTTGCGATCAATGGCTTTTTCTTTGGGGCTTTAAACGGAACCATGCATTCGGTTTACCTCATGCGTTATGAGCACATTACAGGTACTGCCTTAGCACTTCTTCTCTCAACTATGCTAATTCTTTCAGGAATTATCCTTGCTCCAATTACGCAATTACCACGTCTTGGTGGGTTAACTTTAGTTGCTTTAATTGGCGTAGCTGCTTTAACAGCAGGGATAATCAACCTTGTTTACCAAAAAGTATGGGGTATTGATGAGGACAAGGCTTCGCAAGCTGCTCATTAATCTTTCAATTTACATATAAAAAAAGAGTGATCAAAACGATCACTCTTTTTTATTATGCTCTTTATTTAAGAGCCTTTTTTTAGATTGTATAGTTTTTACTGACTATTTAATTCGATTTTTTTGTTAGCTAGGCTTAAGCCTTGTAGTAGCCAACTCCAGAATCATCTTTTTTATCACTTACACAACCACAGCCTGAACCACAACCACCTGAAGTTTGTTCTCCAGCAAAGTGAGCTGGGTGGCTATGCTCAAGAAACTCTTGCGTACCGTGTTCGGCAATATAGTCGGTCATTTCTTGTTCTTGCTGTTCTAAAATTGTCGCAAAATCAAGATCTGAACCTTCAGGTTTCATATCGAGTTTGTAAAGTAATTGAGCGTCAAAGTTGTTATCTGGGTTAGAGGTAGTTAAGAGTTTTTCACCGTAGAAAATACTATTAGCCCCAGCTAAGAAACACATAGCCTGCATAGATTCAGGCATTTGTTGTCTTCCTGCTGATAAACGTACATGCGAATTTGGCATGAGAATACGAGCAATAGCAATAGTACGAACAAACTCTGTCCAGTCTAAATCTTCGGCTTCAAAAAGAGGCGTACCTTCAACTTTTACTAGTTGGTTAATTGGTACTGACTCAGGTTGCGGATCTAAGTTTGCTAGACTCGCTAATAAACCTGCACGCTCTTTACGGCTTTCATTAAGACCGATAATACCGCCACAGCAAACTTTTAAGCCTGCCTCTCTTACTTTACCTAGAGTATTAATACGGTCATCAAATTTACGGGTGGTAATAATTTTTTCGTAATGCTCAGGAGCTGTATCTAGGTTGTGGTTATAGTAGTCTAGACCAGCTTCTTTAAGTTGTTCAGCTTGACCTTCTTCGAGAATACCAAAAGTACCACATACTTCCATACCTAAAGCTTTTACTTCGGCAATAGCTTCACGTAACATTGGCATGTGTCTTTCTTTTGGTCCACGCCATGCTGCTCCCATACAAAAACGTGTTGCCCCTTTAGCTTTAGCTAGTTTAGCTTTAGCAACTATTTCTTCTTTTGCTAAAAGTGCTTCGTTTTCTACTCCTGTATGATAACGAGCTGACTGCGGACAGTAAGTACAATCTTCAGGACAACCCCCAGTTTTAATCGAGAGAAGCGTGGAAAGCTGTACTTCTTGGGGATTAAAGTTTTCGCGGTGAATACGAGCTGCCTCGAAAACTAACTCTAAAAACGGAGTTTCAAATAGTTTTTCTACTTCACACACAGTCCAGTAGTCAGTTTGTTTGTGTGGAGTTAATTTAGTTATTTTGAGTTTTTGCATAATTTGTTATCACTTGCACAGAACCACCCTTGTCAAAAAAATACTTCTTGGACAAGTATAGGTTAATCAAAAAATTCTTTTTTTCTAGTCCTAAATTAAGTACCCATTATACCACAGGCAAGAAATTTGTTTGCTTTAGCAAAAAACGAAGGGATATCCCCTTCGTTTTAAGCACAAATATTAGTTACTTTAATCGCCAGACCACCCGTTGAGGTTTCACGATATTTAGCGTTCATATCTTTACCCGTTTCGTACATAGTCTCGATAACCTTATCAAGCGAAACACTTGGGTCATTAACACGACGTAAAGCCATACGGGCTGAGTTAACCGCTTTAGTTGAAGCTATAGCATTACGTTCAATACAAGGAACTTGTACTTGCCCTGCTACTGGATCACAAGTTAAACCCAGATTATGCTCCATGGCAATTTCGGCAGCAATAAATACTTGCTTAGGTGAACCGCCCATGATTTCAGCAAAGCCTGCAGCGGCCATAGAACAAGCTACACCCACTTCGCCTTGACAACCTACTTCGGCACCTGAAATCGAAGCATTCATTTTATAGAGAGAACCTACGAGCGAACATACAAGTAAATAACGTTCTACTATATCATCGGTTAAGTGACCGTAGAATTTACCATAATAAGCTAAAACTGCAGGAACTATACCACATGCCCCATTAGTTGGAGCTGTTACTACGCGACCGCCAGCAGCATTTTCTTCATTTACGGCAAAGGCATAGAGATTTAACCAATCCATAGCATAAAGCGGATCTGAGTGCTCTTTAAGAATATCTGCTTCAAGGAGTTTACGTAAGCCAGGAGCACGACGACGTACTTTAAGAGGTCCAGGTAATAAACCTTCGGTAAGCATGCCACGTTGCATACATTCTTGCATAGTTTGCCAAATGCGAGCACAGTATTGCTTTAGTTCGCTCTCTGAGCGTAAAGATAACTCATTTTTACGTGCTAAATACGAAAGCGAGTAACCCGTATTTTCGGTATGACGGAGTAGGTCTTCGGCTGATTTATAATCAAACGGAGCTTTAACTTGCGTATCATCGCTTGCCTCAAAGTCTTTGTCTGTTACCACAAAGCCACCACCAATTGAATAATAGGTTTCTTGGGCAATAACTTGACCTTGACTAAAAGCTCTTACCGTTAGAGCATTTTCGTGGCGAGGTAGAAATTCTTTACGAAAGTTTAAATCATTATCATAGCAAAAAGAAATTTCTTTGGCTCCTAACCACACTGGGAGCTTTTTACTCGATTTAACCAGATTCATGTATTCGGTAATGCGTTCTACTTCTACATTTTCTGGTAAGTAGCCCATTAAGCCCATAACTACTGCCACATCGGTTAAGTGCCCAGCTCCGGTTAGAGATAAAGAACCATAAATATCGATTTCTATGCGGTCAAGACTAGCAAGCTTTTGCTCTTCTACCAACTTTTGCATAAATTTATAGGTCGCCACCATAGGACCAACTGTGTGCGAAGACGAAGGTCCTACGCCTATTTTAAAGATGTCAAATATACTAATCATAAATAAAAAAAATTATTTTTATTGGGATATTTTTTTATCCGGTTATTATAGCAAAATCTACAAGCATGAGATACTACTCCTTGCCACAAATGAACTTTTAGCTGTAACTAAATGATAATCACTCTTAGAAATATTTTTGGCAAAATAGCAAATTTAGGCTATAATACCTAAGTCTTTGAATTTCAAATAATATCTTTTTAAAGGAAAATTTTACATGTCTGAACCAGTTATCCACTGTCCTAAATGTAATTCAGAATTTACATATTTTGATGGCGTACACCATGTATGCTCTATGTGTGCTGCCGAGTTTGATCCAGAACAAATTGCTGCGGAACAAGCTGCTGGCGAAAAAGTATGGAAAGATGCTTTTGGTAACATTTTAGAAAATGGTGATACCGTAACTTTAATTAAACCTTTAAAAGTTAAAGGAACTAATATTACTTTAAAACAAGGTACTAAAGTAAAAAATATTCGTTTAGTTGATGGTGACCATGATGTAGACTGTAAAATTGACGGTCAAGCTTTTGGTTTAAAATCAGAATTCCTGAAAAAATCTAACTAAAATACCTTGCACATTTATTCTAATAATGCTATAATAAAAGCCCACCTCAAGAAAAGGTGGCAGAATAATCCGAGTCATTCTAAATGATTCAAAAAAATGTGTAATGTATATGTATGTATAAAAGGAGCAAGCATAGCTTGCTCCTTTTTTTATGCTACAATAAAAGTATAAGCTATTAATTATTTTTGGGAGGGATTATGTCACTGACCCCACAATATCAAACTTTACTGCAACAAGTTAAAGCTCTTAGTGAAAATGATAATAATCTAGTGAGCATACTTAGTAATATCTCCGCTTTGCTTAATGAACACCTCCCGGATATTAATTGGGTAGGCTTTTATCTCTTGCAACAGGAAGAAAAAGTACTCTACCTCGGACCATTCCAGGGTAAGGCAGCATGTACGCGCATTCCTCTGGGAAGTGGTGTTTGTGGCACAGCCGCTAAAGAAAATAAAACCTTACGCGTTGCCAATGTGCACGAATTTGAGGGACACATAGCCTGTGATAGTGCTTCAAATTCAGAAATTGTGATTCCTATTAAAGTAGGGCACGATGTAGTTGGCGTTCTCGATATAGATAGTCCTAGCCTTGAGCGTTTTAGCGAGCAAGACCAGCAAGGGCTCGAAGCCATAGTACAAGTGCTTAACAAGCAACTGGAAACTCTTGATGCTGACAACTTTGCCGTGTACTATGAAACGCCAAATAACCTGAGCTATAAGTCAGCTAAGTACCTCAGCTTTGGTGTGACCATAGGGATAATTTTAGGCTTAATTTTCTCAGGCTTATTTTTACTCTTTTAAGATAATAAAAAAACCTCCAAGCTCATTGGAGGTTTTTTCTTATTCTTGTTCTTTTGGTGTAAGTTGAGTTAATTTACTTACATCATTTTTTACCACTAGGCTTTTGCCTGTAAGGTAAAATTGTCCCCCAGCGGTGTAGTGTAAAGGACGTAAGGCATCTGAAGCTCCTTCTAGTTCCCAGTGCCCAGCACGGAAAACCTTATCATCTGCCCAAGCACCAATAATTTTACCAAGGAACAGGTCATATTTACTTTGCATAGCCTCTTCTGGAATTACTTCACAAAGAAGCCAAGCTGCCGCGTTACTTACATAAGGCATATCCTTGCCTCCAGGAATTTCCACAAATTCCACGCGACTTTTTTCTAGCTTATCTGCTACTTCATTTTTACTCATAGAACCAAGAGCAAGAACCTTGCTTGCTTGTTGGGCTGTTGGTACTTGTAAAACAAAATAGCCTGATTTTTCAATAAGCTTGCGAGTATAAGAATGTGAATCAAGCACTAGGCTTACTTTATCAAAGTCGAGCATACATGCCCAAGCAGCAGCCATTACATTTCTATCATCGATATATTGGGCTGAAACTAGGGTAACTGGACCGTGATTGAGTAAACGGTATGCTTTTTCTAAAGGTACTGATTTTATCGACATAAATTTCTACATGTTGTTTGTGTCCGTTCATATTATAGCACTAAATTAGCTTGACCCCAAAACAACAAAAAAACCACTACCTTGTAATAGTATTACAAAGTAATGGCTTTTTGTATTATTCATCAATATCAGCTTGGATTAGTTTACCTGTAGTGTAGAATTGTCCACCTGCCACATAGTGCAGCGGTTGTTTATCCGTAGCACAATTTTCTAAATTCCAGTAGCCATTATCAAACACATCTTCATCAATCCACGCATCTTCAACACGTGCAATTAGCATGTTAGAGTGTTCTTCTAAATACTGATCTGGAATTAGGCGACAAAGTAGCCAGGCTACACAGCCGTGAAGCATAGGCATGCCCTGTGCTCCTTCTACAGTAAATAATTCTACGCCTGATTCAGCAAGTTTATTTGGGTTGTCTGCCAAAGATTGAGTACCTAAGCTCATCACCATATTAATTTGTGAAGCTACAGGTACTTGCACCATAAATAACCCACTTTTTTCAACTAGGACACGTGTATAAGCTCCACGGTTCATTACTAGTGAAATAGTTGCTGGATTGTACCCCATGGGACAAATCCAAGCTAATGGCATAGCATTAGTAATACCTTGATAGGTCGTAGAGACAATTACTAACGGGCCAATGTTAAGTAAACGGGCAGCACGATCAGAGTCAATAGAGAGAATTGCCATAATTATTCCTAATGGATTTGAGCTTTACCTTGCTCAACACTCAAACGATAATCAAAACATTTGCAAAATAAAAGTTTTCTGAATGCACTGAGTAAAACTTTTACTATTTCTTATATTTTACTCTTAATTGGCAAAAAATACCAATTGACAAAGAGTTTTATTAATCCTATTTTAAACAACAAACTAAGAATATTATACTATTTTTACCGAAAAATTAGTACTTTAGTTTAAATAAATAAAACTTTAGCTCCTAGCTTCTTGTCTAAATAACCGAGTATGATACTGGGCTATTAAACTATACTTAAGTTATTCTTTATACATTTATATAATATCCAAAATTTATCGGAGCGATTGACTTTTCTCATCTGAGTCCAGATTAGCACTTTAATTAATGATAATCGCTCTTACTTGATTTTTCGTTAAACTTTTACTCGCTATGAAATTAAAATACTTAACTCTATTTGCTCTTCCTCTTTTACTTGCAAGTTGTACTCCAAGCCAAGAACAAAACTACACCCAAACTACTGTTCCTCGCTATATTAACGGAACTTGGGTATATGCTGATGATCTAAGCTATCACCCTCGTGCCCGTATTGTTGCTGTTTCAGGGGTAAATACTCCAGAAAATCCTTGGTTAGGTAAAGTAATTAACAACCAACAAGTAGTTGGTCAAGTACATGGCAACCTAGTTGACTACTATTACCTTGACGTTAAACAAGGACAAGGCTTAGTTCTTGAAAGCAATAACCCAGAACTAGTTTTTGTGGTAGAAGGTAAAGAAAAGGATCCAACCCTTTATCCGCTTCTTTTAGCAAATCAAGTTAACCCTGTACAGGTTACCGAGCGCATTCGTATTGCGGTAATGGTACAAGACCTTAAGAAAACAACTGGTAAAGTGAACTATACTTTTACAATTAAAGTACAAGAGCAATAATTTACTTAAGTCCTCAAGGCAAAGCTTGGGGACTTTTAGTTTATTTAAAGGGCAAGTAAACTAACTAACAAAGCACATCTAGTAAACTAACTAACAGGCTAAAATAAATTTAGGCAAGCAACAAACTAAATCCTATCTCGTAACTGCCAACAAACTAAAACAACCAAAATAATTACAAAACCTAGAGAAAATATAAGAATAAAGGATATTCTCAATTAGCCTTACCATTTAAATTCTCTTACTTTTTCCCGAAAAACTCTATACTTTTGCCCTTTTCTCCCCTAATTTAGGCAAAAAATTTAAATTTTTTTGCTTGAAGGTATTCACTTTTAGGAGTTTGTGCGGTAAAATATAAACGTTTTTATTCATTCTGTTATCCAAGTCCAAGGTCAATTATTTATTCTTTGGGCTTTTTTTATGGCTAAAATTTGCTTTAGGTATCCCCTAGAGCCTTTTTTTATGCAAAAAAAAGAGTGAAACTTGCGTTTCACTCCTAAGTTGATTGACAAAAACCTTAAAATACAAATCCTGGCGGTTATCTCTTGAGAGAAAAAGACTTAACCTTTTTGTTGTCTTTCGTGGATTTCTGATTTAGATTTACAGTTAATGCATAATTCAGCTGTTGGTCTTGCTTCTAAACGACGCATACCAATTTCATCACCACATTTATCACAGTAACCAAAATCAGGATCGTTTTCAATACGAGTTAAAGTTTTATCTAATTTTAAAATTAGACGACGTTCACGGTCACGGTTACGTAAAGTAATCGCAAAATCTGACTCGTGATCAGCTTGGTCTACTTCATCAGCATAGTTGCCTTTTTCTTCACGCCATGCTTCTTTAGTTTCGTCTAATTGTTTTAATAAGTTTTCTTTAGTCGCAATAATAATATCTTTAATGTGTTGAAGTTGGCGTTTGTTCATATACTCTTCACCTTCTTCAAATACATAAGGTTTAATATTTAAAGCTTCTAAAGATTTAGCTGTTGACGCATATGATTTTTGGTCAATGTTTGATTCAACACGCACAATCTCACGTTCTGTATAAGGAACAATTTCCTTTTCTACTACCACGTCAACTAGATTGTCATTACGGTTGTCGCCGTATAAATCAAAGTTATCGTCAAAGCTTACATCATCATCTTCATCAAAGCTAGATGCTTTGCCTTCTGCCTCAGTATCATCAGAGAAGTCATCAAATTCTTCATCTGCCTCAAAATCAGCAAAGTTATCAAAGTTTTCTTCTGGATCAGCAACAACTTTTTCTTTTGGAGCTTCTTCACGACGTGGACGACCACGACCGCGTTTTTTCTCTGGTTCTTCAGTTGTTACTACTGCAGCTTCTACAACTGCCGCTGTTTCAGCTTTAGGTTTACGACCACGTTTTTTAGGTGCTGGTGTAGCATCTACTAATTCTACTTCCTCAGTTTTGCGAGATAGTTTCGTTGGTTTTGTTTCTGGAGCAGTGGCAGCTTGGTCTTTTCTTGGGCGACCACGTCCTCTTTTAGGTTGTTGTTCTAGTGTCATTTTTTATATCAACTTATAGGTCTTAGCCTGAACTAAGATAGTTTGTAAATAAGTAAAGGAATTAAAGGAAAATTTTGCCTTGTTATCACAAGTAAAAAATAATCCTTCTTTTTATTTCGTGCTAATTATACAAGCTTTGCCGCATAAAAGCTTAATTTATTTCTTTTTTTAGGAACTAATTTAGTTTTTTCCCTAAAAATCACTTCGCTTTTTCTTTATAAAACCCACCCCTTAATTAGGTTTTGCAGAATAAAAAACTTATCTAGCCCAAGGCTAAGATTTATTGTTTTTACTTACTTTAGCAAAGAAATATAGTCTATTAAAACTTGCTAATCTTCCTTTAAGGCTCAAGAAATAATAAAGCTGTTAAATAGCTAGTGCTAATTTTTATTATACAAATAACTTTAGCAAAATAGAAGGATAAATCACAAATATTTACCATATTTATGCATATTAACTTAATTATGCGCTTAAAGTTAATCTTTTCTCTTAGCTGTCCCTAAGAGGACTTTTTATTATACTCCACTTGTCAAGAGGGAAGAAAAATAATTATTTATCTTTCCTTTAGTGCAAACAAGGCTAGCTATTGTTATCTACTAAAAGCTTATATCACCCTACCTAAGTCACTGTTGCCCTTTAGGCTCCATATTGGCAAATTTCACTCGACAATATATCCGCTATAATAGAACTGTAATAAAAAATTAATCAATTTACACGCTAGGGAGCAAAACATGACAACGCAAAATCTACCTCAAACTTTAGCAACTAATCCTGCTTTTACGCGAGTTTTTCAAGCTAATAAACTAACTCTAGGCGTAATAGCTCCATTTAATGGTTATGCTACTCCTTTTCCTGATCTTTCCCAGCAAGAAAAACTTTTACAAATATTAGATCAATCTCCAGTAGCAGCTATATGGGTGCGTGATGTACCTTTTTATGATCCAAACTTTGGAGATGTTGGACAAGGAACTGATCCTTATGTAACTCTAGGCTGGTATAGTGCCTTAACCAAAAACCTCACGCTCGGCAGTGCAGGAATTATCACTACCTTAAGAAATCCGATTCACACTGCTAAATCTACGGCATCTCTTGATCTTCTTTCTCATGGTCGTTTTGTGCTGGGGATGGCTTCGGGAGATCGTCCAAAAGAATACGCTGCTTTTGGTAATAAATTTACCAATCGAGGACAAAGATATCGCGAAAGCTGGAATATAATCCGTCGTCTTTTTAGTGAGGAGTTTCCTCAATTTACGAGTGAAAACTATGGTAAATTCTCTGGAGATCTCGACTTTTATCCTAAACCAAAACATCACATTCCTATGCTTACCATTGGCCAGTCACGTCAAGATGTAGCTTGGATTGCCCAAAATGCCGATGCTTGGATTACCCATGGAATTATCAATGATCCAGCTAAAATTCAGGAAAATATTTCTACTCTAGCCGCTAGTGCACCTGATAAATGGACACCATTTGGTGTAGCTGCGTTCTTAGATCTCGATCAAGACGATGATGCTCCTCTGCTTATGGAACGTGTTTTTATGAAAGGGGGAAGTAAAGCTATAGTTAAAGCCTTAAAACAACTTGAAGCCTTAGGCGTTAACCATGTTACTTTTAACTTAAAATCAAGTCTAAGCATGGATCAAGAACAAACTTTACAACTCTTTCTTGAAAAAATAGCAGTGCATTTTCCCCACCATTAATTTAACTTATTTCCTTAAAAACAAGGTATTAACCTTTATTTCTCCAATAAAACTTTAATAAATTTTTTATCTTACTCGTAAATTTGCTTTCTCAAGCCAAGTCCCCTGCACTCAATCAAGTGCAGGGGACTTTTTAGCTTAAGGTTTATTTCTCAAAAAAGCAATTTTGATAAAGCATTTTTCTATTAGCTCTAGTTTATCGGACAAAGTTTTCTAATTAAGATGATTGTCGCCTAGAATTCACCATACTGCAGAAACCTATTCACCAGCAAAACCCTTATAATATACTTGCAAAACAACATCTAGTTAAGGAACAACTTATGACAAGAGCAAAACTACAACATAATTTAGAAAATAATCGTGCCTTTACTCGAGTTTTTCAACCTAATAAACTAACTGTAGGGATTATGGCTCCTTTTAGTGGCTATCTAACGCCATTTCCAGATCTTTCCCAACAAGAAAAACTCCTAAAAATGATCGATAATTCACCAATAGCGGCTATTTGGGCAAGAGATGTGCCTTTTTATGATCCAACCTTTGGTGATGTAGGGCAAGGTACTGATCCACTAGTTACTTTAGGTTGGTATACTGCCCTCACTAAAAATGTAACCCTCGGTAGTGCAGGTATAGTTACTACCCTACGTAATCCAATTCACACTGCTAAGGCAGCAGCTTCGTTAGATCTTCTTTCTTCAGGAAGATTTATACTCGGCTTAGCAACAGGAGATCGTCCTGCCGAATATGCTGCCTTTGGAGAAAAATTTGTTGATCGTTCCCAAAGATATCGTGAAACTTGGAATATTATCCAACGTATTCAACAAGAAAAATACCCGCAGTTTACTACTGAAAGTTACGGTAAATTCTCGGGTGATCTAGATTTTTACCCTAAACCAGAGCATCATATTCCGATGATAACCATTGGGCAAGCACGTCAAGATGTCGCTTGGATCGGACAAAACGCTGATGCTTGGTTAACCTACGGTTTATTTAATGAACCTGAAAGAATGCGTCAAACAATTAGATCCTTAGCTCAAGCAGCTCCACACAAATGGACACCATTTGGTACGGGTACTTTTCTTGAGCTCGAAGCTGATGATGACGCTCCTCTGCTTATGGGACCTGTTTATATAAAAACAGGGAGTAAAGCTTTAGTAAAAGTTTTACAAGATCTCGAAGAACTTGGCGTTAACCACATAGTGTTTAACTTAAAACCAACGCGCGATCTAAGCCAAGAACAAGCTCTAGAAAAAATTATTAATCTGGTTTCCGTGCATTTTCCCCATCATTAATTTAAATTAGTTTACTCCTTTAAATTTTAAGAGGCAGGATTTTTACCTGCCTCTTTTTTTATGGGTTAATTTTTTTGCTCGTATTTTTGCTTAAATTTTGCCCCACAAAGTAAAATATCACGCAAAGCCTTAAAGTCAGGATCTTCAAGAAGTAAATCTATTAAAGCCCTTACTTTTGGAGAAAGGTTATTGCGACTTGGATAAACTATGCGCATAGGAGAAGAAATAGGTTGGTATTGTGGTAAAACATTTACCAGTTGTCCACTTTGCAGATACTGGGCAACAAAGAATAACGGCATATAAAGAATTCCTTTATGTGCTAAACATAAATCCAGTAAAAAACTGGCATTGTCAGCATAATGCACTTTTTTTCCTTGTTGCGGAGAAAAGACTACTTCTTTTTCTTGCTTGTTTAAAAAACGCCAAGGAAGCACCCCACCATTGAACGAATTATAAGCTAGTAAGCTATGCTCTTTTAAGTCTTCGAGCTCATTAATCTTTTTCCCATGAGCAAGATATTGCGGAGTAGCTACAGCTATTTGATGATACTCGCCAAGGTAACGTGCAGATAATTGGTCACTGGCTGGAGTATTACCTATGCGAATTGCTACATCAAAACCTTCGGCAACTAAATCCACAAATCTATCCGAGTAAGAAAGTTCGATTTCTACTTGCGGATATAAATCAAGGTATTTGTTAATTAAACTATTGAGCAAGGGTTTACCTAAAAGCACAGGAGCGCTAATTCGCAAGCGTCCTGTTGGCGTAGATACGCGTTGTTGTAACGCCTCTTGGGCAAGTTGTAATTGCTCGAGAATTTGTTCACTATGGGAAAGAAATACCTTACCTTCGTCAGTTAAAGTTAAACTGCGAGTAGTTCTTTGCATTAATCGTACTTTAAGACTTTCTTCTAAGCGGGCAATACGTTTTCCCACTGCCGAACGCGTCAAGCCTAATTTTTGGGCAGTTTGACTAAAAGAACCCGTTTGGGCAGCATAAATAAAAGCTACTACATCATCAAGATTCATCTTTTTTCTCCACGCTTAAAAGTTTAATGTATCTTACTCCCTGGTCTTGGGCAAATAATCCTTGTTTGTGCTCTGCAGGTTCGTTTTGTGTGCGTTCGTGCCAACGTACTTCAAAGTTGGCAAAACTCATGCCAAACTCAAGTTCACACGCTTGTTTATAGGCAGGCTTAGGATTTAGCGCTATGAGCTTAAGAAGAATTTGGCTTAAATAAAAGACTTTAGCCAGTTGCTCGACCGATAACTTAAACTGCGAGGCAAACTCTTGTTCTAAAGCCTCCAGTTGCTCAGGGCTAAAGTAATCAAGACAAGCTAAAGAACTTTGCCCTAGAGGTAAAAGTAACTCGGGAGCAAATTCCCACACCACGCCAGGCACTTGTGGGAATAAACCTTGTCGTTCTAAAGGAGCTAAAAAAGTTTCTGGAGCTTGGACATAACCACTTTTTACCTCTTGTCCAGGTAAAGGACTATCGGCAAAGGGAATATAAGGTTTTATATCCACTATTGGCGTTTGATCTATTAGATCACAACCTTGAATAATTAGTTTAACCTTGCCCGAAGCTTCAATTTTTACTTGACGCAGTTGCACTAAAGACAAGCTCAGGTTATTTGGACGAAAAGAACTGCGACTTGCAAAAACGCCTACGCGTTGGTTCCCGCCCAGCCGAGGCGGACGTACCATTAAACGTTGGGCATTATTTGATTGCACATTAGCAGAAAAGATACCAATTAGCCATAAATGACTAAAGCCTGCTATTTGTTCAAGAGCTTGCGGATTATTATAAGGGGGAAGTAACTCTAACTCGCAAATTAAATCGGCAATGAGATTGCCTTGACGTGGAACGCTAAATTTGTCAGTTAGTAACGAATTAATCTTTCCTACAGGGGTGAGATGATACATAAAAGTTTTTATTTTATTATAGCAAAAATGCCTAGTCGGCAAGACTAGGCATTTTTGTTATTATATTATTCATCATCTGAGTCGTCTATTAAAAAGCGACTTACATCGGGTTGAGCAACAATTTGTGCTCGAGCATTTAAATTATTTAGAGCTTGTTGGGCTGGTAAATAACCATCATTGGCTGCTTTAAGGTAATACTCACGAGCTTTGTCCAAGTCTTTTGTGGTATTGCCTAGACCATACTCGTAAACACGCCCTAAAGCGGTTAAAGCAGGAGCTGCTAAAATATCTCCTTTGCGAGCTGAGATATTATACCAACGTAGGGCTTGACGCATGTCTTGGTTAACTCCTGTACCTGTTTCGTACATATAGCCTAACCAATATTGACCGATAACATCACCTCTTTGGGCAGCAAGGACAAAATAGCCAAAAGCTATGTCTGGGTTTTCTTTTACCCCTTGCCCTTTAAGGTACATTAAACCTATATAAGAGGCTGCTTTAGGATGACCACTTTGGTTGGCTTTGAAAAAGAGATTAAAAGCTTGGGCGTAGTCTCCTTGACGGTAGTAGATTAAGCCCTGCTCAAAGTTAGCGTCCTTAGCTTTACGGTTGGTTTGATTATTACTATCTCTCTCGGCATTAAGGATACGATTTAACTTAGTAATATCTTCATTAGTTACGCTTTGCTTTGCGACTTCGACACCCTCAGCGTAACTATAATTAATTACGCCCCAGCAAAATAATGCTGTAAGCATAATTAAATTTCTCAACATTATCATTTTTATCCTTAGATTACATTAAATATAACTAACTTTTTTAGATGCTAACTTTAGTAAAGTAACACCAATATGCAAATAAATATAATTATCTAATTGCCTAATTTATACGCCTACACAAGAGAAAAATCAAGCCTGAGCTTTATCAGAAAAGGCTCTTGCATTCTGATACTTTTATTTTAGCATAAAAAACAAAAACTTAGGTGAAAGCGAAATTAAGAAATAAATACTTTTTTTAAGGTTTTTCTCTTTTAATTTGCCTTTGTAGAGAAGCTAATTAAGCTCGATTTTTTCCTTTCTTAGCTAGGAAAGATATGAAAGTTCTTTGCTTGTTTTAGGTATTGGTTGGGTAATTTGTTTTATTAGTTCATTTTCTCTCGTTGAGGTGTTGGCTAGACAATTTGTTTTATTAGTTCTTTTTCTCTCGTTGAGGTGTTGATTAAGCAATTTGTTTTATTAGTTTTCTCGCTATTTTAGGGATTGGCTAGACAATTTGTTTTATGAGTTTTTTCTCTATTTTAAGTATCTATTAGACAATTTCTTTTGTTAAATTTACACTTTTTAAGCTACTTATTTTTTGCTCCCCAAAATAAAAAAGATGCTGCTTAAAGCAACATCTTTTAGTTTTTAGGTGCAAGCTCTTGCACACTTTTTTCTTTATCACAAATGTATTGATATAAGGCATCTGAGCCTGGATATTCACGGGCAGCTGCTTGGGTAGCATATTTGCGAGCTAGAGCATAATCTACTTCTACCCCACCTTTACCATGAGCATAGATATCAGCCAAACGATACATGGCTGCAGGATACTCTTTTTGGGCAGCTAAAGTATAAAACTCGATTGCCTTGTCCATAGATTTTAAGCCATTATAGCCAGTTTCATAATTGTAAGCTCGGTTATAAAGATCAATTACATCCGGAGGAAAAGGAAAAGGTTCTTGATCTTCTTTAAGAGCTTTTTGCGCTTTTTCTTCTTGCATTTGGCGTAGTTTTTTGTAAGAGTTGTAAAAAATCCCTACAATTAGTAAAACTACTAAAATATGTATCCAGCTCATTGCCTATATATCCTTATTTGAAACTTAACTTAACTTCAAGATCTTTTTTCAGATCAAGAATCGCTAAAGCAAACTTAGCTTTTTGGTGTCCTTGTTTTAAAGCTTTTTGATACCAAAAAGTAGCTTTTTCGCGGTTAATTCCATCGCGACGATGAGGATTAGCATAGTATTTGCCTAAGCGGTATTGGGCTTGGATATGTCCAAGGTTAGCCGCTTTTTGGTAATAATAACCTGCACGTTCTAAATCTAAATCCTCTTCAGGAGCATTAAACTCATAATAAAATGCGTAGTCAAAAATGGCTTGCGCATCCTTGTTGTCTGGAAGTTCTTCAGGAGCTTCAACCGCGCGTTGTAAACTTTTTAAACCTGCAAGAGTTGTAGGTTTTTTTTGACCATCGGCATTATCATTGGTGAGAAAACTTTTTATCTTATTTAACATATCTCTCCTTGATAAATCACTTGTCTGTGCAAGTTTTATTATACCAGTAACGGCAATTTTCCTAAAAATTATCTGCAAAAAAGAAAAAAAAGTGCTGAAATTTTATTGCGTATGCATATAATAAGAATAATTTTTATTTAGTATTAAACTAGATTTTTGCAAAAATAAACTATAATCACTCAAATTCATATTATGAAACTAACTAAAATTTTCGGTGCATGTGCATTAATTGCAACTCTAGGTATTAATGCAGCATTTGCCCAAGTAACAGTAAAAGATGCCAAAGGCAATAACTTTGTTTATGATGGCCAAGGTAAACGTGTAGTAGTACTAGAGTTTTCTTTTGCTGACGCCTTATCTAATGTAGACGTTAAAGCAATTGGGATTGCAGACGACGGCAATAGCAAACGTTTAATTCCGATTGTGGCAGAAAAACAAGCAGGTTATACTTCAGTTGGTATGCGTGCTCAACCTTCATTAGAAGCTATTGCAGCTTTAAAACCTGATCTAATTATTGCTGATGTAAACCGTCATAGCACTATCTATGATCAATTAAATCAAATAGCTCCGACAATTTTACTGAATTCTCTCTATGAAACCTATGAAGAGGACATAGAGAATGCGCAAAAAATTGCCGCTCTAGTTTATAAAGCACCTGAGTTTGATGCTCGTTTAAGTCAATATCGCCAGCAAATGGCAGAATATGCTAAACAAGCAAATTCTCAAGGTCTCCTAGCTACTTTTAATGCTAGCCGTGATAAACGTTTTGAAGTGTATACTGGTCAAACTTATCAAGGTGGAGTATTAAAAGCTCTTGGCTATAAAGTATTAAATAACGACCTAAACTCACCTACAGGACGTTATGATACTTCTTTAGAACAAGTAGTTAGCTTACAACCTCAAGTAATGTTTATTGCTAACTATGTGCCTGATTCAATTTCTAATGCCGTTTGGAAAAATAATCCTCTCTGGCAAGCTATTCCTGCAGTAAAAAATAACTATGTTTATGACGTAGATACTAATCTGTGGGCACGTGCTCGTGGCTTATATGCTTCTGAACTTATGGCACAAGAAGTTGTAAAAGTTACTTCAGGCAATAAATAATCCTTTTAGCCCTGCATAACTAGTTTAGTTATGCAGGTTTATCCACTCTAATAACTTTTTTCTCAAAAAGCTATGCGTAACTTTGTTTTAAAATTTATAACTTTAATTTTTGTAAGTTTTTCATTTGTATTCAGTAGTGCACAAGCAGTAACCGTTAAAGATGCTCGTGGTGAGTTCACTTATAACGGTAAAGCAGAGCGTATTGTGGTGCTAGAACTATCTTTTGCTGATATCTTAGCTCGTCTTGGTTTAAAACCAGTAGGTTTAGCTGACGATGGCATGCCAGAAAGATTTTTCCCTCATGTTTTAGAGCAATTAGGACCTTATACTAGTGTAGGAAAACGCTTACAACCTTCACTAGAAAAAATTGCCGAATTAAAACCAGATCTAATTATTGCTGATTTAGGACGTCACACTACTATTTACGAGCAATTAAATAAAATTGCTCCAACTCTAGTGTTAAACACAAGTGACAATACTTATAGTGAAGAATTAGAAAATGCGCAAATTATTGCTCAAGTAACTAATACTGCGGCAGTATGGGATAAAGAACTTGCGAAACACCAAGAGTTAATGAACAAATATAAAACGGAAATTAATGCTGACGGTCGTTTTGCGGTATTAATCTCTTCAAAACCTACCGCAATTGGTGTATCTAGTGCAACTTCTTTCCCTGGTTCAGTAATTGACTATTTAGGCTTCAAAACTGCAACTCGTGAAATGGCTGGTATTTCGCAAAACCGTTTTGATGTAGGTATCGAAACTTTAAATGTGTGGCAACCAGACATTATCTTTGTTGGTTTATATGCTCCAAATACTATTGTTGATAAATGGCGTGCAGATAAAAACCCACTTTGGTTAAACTTAAAAGCAGTACAAAACAACCTTGCTTGTAATGTAAATAACAATGACTGGGTAAGATCTCGTGGTCTTACAGCTGCCGAGCACATAGCTCAACAAATTGACAACTGTTTACATGGCATAGCTAATGAGCTTCCATTTAAAGAATCTAACTAAAATAAATAAGACTCAAGGTATGACCTTGAGTCTTAATTTTTGTCCATAAAAAAAGCCCCTGTCAAAAGAGGCAAAAAATAAAAATATCCTATATCTTTATCAAAAATTTGCTCAAGTCGTTACTCTCGGCAAATTAAAGATTACGATACAATTACTTGTATCACCTAAAGCTTTTTTGTGAGGAACAAAAAAACTTTGTCTCTATATTATACGACAATTTTATCCTTTTGCTATCTTAGGCAAATAATTTTCATAAGCTTCTCCGATAGGGAAAAGCTATTAATAAATATTTAAATTTTACCGCCTCACTAAAAATTAAGATTAAAAATCAATACACTTATCTATAGACTACTTTTATTTTAGCTCTTTATGAATAAGGAGAAATTACTTTATAATTTAGAAACATACCCATACATAATGTGTAAGAATTAAGCTTTTTTAAAAGCTTAATTTGGAGGAATTATTAAATATTTACTCAGTTATTTGTTTAGGGTAATTATCTGTTATGTTAAGTGTTTAGGGTAATTATCTGTTACGTTAAGTGTTTAGGGTAATTATCTGTTACGTTAAGTGTTTGGGGTAATTATCTGTTATGTTAAGTGCTTAGGGTAACTATCTGTTAAGTATTTAGGTTAAGTATTTAGGTTAAGTATTTAGGTTAAGTATTTAGGTTAAGTATTTAGGTTAAGTATTTAGGTTAAGTATTTAGGTTAAGTATTCAGGTTAAGTATTTAGGTTAAGTATTTAGGTTAAGTA
>NZ_NRJH01000030.1 GCF_003585925.1 Psittacicella melopsittaci | reverse complement strand
CATAAATTTTTTCTAAACATCTACAAAAAATGCGTGTTTTACAAAGAAAAAGCAGTAATTTTGGTTTCTAAAAGAAAAATTTTTCAGAAAAAATAAAAAACTTAGCTTTTAGTTGGTATAATATAGACTAACTTTTTAAAGTAAAAAATCCACTCTATAATAAATTTATTGCAAGGAATGTTATGTCAAAATCTGTAGTTGTATATGGAATCAAAACCTGTACTACGGTTAGATTACGTATTAAGCTTCTCAAAGAAGATGGCTATGATGTAACTTTTTATGACTACTTAGCTCAAGGAGTTGACAAGGCTAAATTTACCCAAGCAGTTCAAGAACTAGGCTGGGATCAAGTAGTTAATCTGCGAGCAAGAAACTTTGCTACCTTAGAGCCAGAAGCAAAAGAGTATTTCAAAAATTTAGCAAAAACGCAGAATCATAGTTTTGATGAGCATGGATTTGCTTTAGTATCTGAGCAACCACGCATTATCAAACGTCCTCTATTTGAAATGGATGGACATTTTCATTTGAATATTGTTTAATCACAGCAAAAAATCTCTGATAATTTTCAGAGATTTTTCTTGTAGAGGCAAAGAAGATTTTTTCTTTATTTATGCCCTGCTTGTGTTATAATTAAAAAAGACTAATAACCCTTTAAGGGGGTTATTTTTTTTACTAAAAATTACAGATTTTTATCTTTGAGGCTATTTAAATTAAGTTTTAAATAGGTAACTATTAACACATTTAAGATTATTCTTTTATGGAAACAATTCCTATTACTCCACGTGGAGAAAGACTTCTAAGACAAGAGTTAGATCAGCTTGTTAGAGAACGCCGTCCAGCAATTACTAAAGCTATTGCTGAAGCACGTGAGCACGGTGACTTAAAAGAGAATTCTGAGTATCATGCTGCTCGTGAAGAGCAGTCTTTAATTGAAGCTCGTATCTCTTATATCGAAGGTCTACTAAGCAATGGTCAAGTAATTGACGTTTCTAAACTAGACGTTGAAACTGTAGTATTTGGTTGTAAAGTAAAACTTTACAATATAGATACAGATGAAGAACTTACTTACCGTATTGTAGGTGAAGATGAAGCTGATGTTAAATCAGGTCGTATCTCTTTTAAAACGCCAATTGCTCGTGGCTTAATTGGTAAAGAAGAAGGTGATGAAGTAGCTATTACTACTCCTAGTGGTGTTCTTCACTTTGAAATTTTAGAAATCGATTATAGCAACGAAGACGCTGACGCTTAATAAAAAAGCACAAGTATTTTGAACTTGTGCTTTTTTTGCTAAAAAGAAAACCTTCCAAAAAATTTGGAAGGTTGAATTACTTAACGCGCACGAAATAATTTTAATTTTTCTTCTACTTTTTTGGCCTTTGAAGGCTTGTAGAATACGGCAATATTACCCACAATACGAATTAAAGTAACGCCTTGGGTTTGACGTACAATTTCATCACAAATAGCTTGACGAATTTGTTTGCGTTCTTCAGGAGTATCTCCTTCAAAAGACATTTTCACTTTAATTAATTCGTGGTGATCAATTGAGTTGTTAAATTCTTTGATTACTGCATCAGTTAATAAGTTTTGCCCTATCATAACTACTGGCTTTAAGTCATGAGATAGGCCAAATAATTCTTTTTTAACCGCAGTTGTTAATTTTAAAGCCATGTTAACCTCATATTTACTAAAAATATACGGACACAGTATTATAACACAAAAGCAAATAATTTTTTGCAAAAGTTTTAATATTTAGTTATTTTTTCTCAAGAATTTAAAATTTAGGGTATAATATGGGGTGCGACTAAAAAATTTTATCCTCGCAAATGATTATTTCTAACATTTAACTTTGTGTGATTTTATGTAGTCTTAGTTATGTCGAGAAAGTTCTTTGCTTTAATAAACTTTCTCGACCTAATTAATTTATGCAGAACAATTTTCTCCATATTTGTGACTATGTAATGGCGTTGCCACAAAGGAGGTAACGTACATGCAAATAAATAACATAAGGAGTCAATTTTGGAAAAAACGTTTAATATAGTTGGTTGGATTGCAACTTGTACCTCTATGTTAATGTACATAGCTTATATCCCACAAATCTATAATAGTTTACATGGAATTAAAGGTGACTTTGTTCAACCTTTAGCAGCAGGTATTAACTGTACTCTGTGGGTAATTTATGGTTTATTTAAACCAGACAGAGATTTACCTCTGGCAGTAGCAAATATTCCTGGGGTGTTCTTTGGTTATGCAGCTGCAATCTTAGCTTTAATCTAAATTAAACTATTGACTTAACATATGGCAAAAAAGAATATTTCTGTAAGTTCACGTCGTTGGTTGAACGAACACTTTAAAGATCAATATGTACAAAAAGCTCATGCAAATAAATTAAGATCAAGAGCTTATTTTAAACTGGAAGAAATTCAAAAAGTAGATCGCATTTTTCGTAAGGATATGATCGTGGTTGACCTAGGAGCTGCTCCAGGGGGTTGGTCACAATATGCCTCTACAGTAATTGGGGAAAAAGGTAAGGTTATCGCATGTGATATTTTACCTATGGATCCTTTATTTAATGTAGATTTTCTTCAGGGTGACTTTAGAGAAGCTTCGGTATTAGAAGAACTCATGCAAATGATTGATAATCGCCCTGTAAATGTAATTCTTTCAGATATGGCGCCTAACTTTTCGGGTAACCCGAATGTAGATATTCCGCGAGCTATGTACCTTTGTGAGCTGGCTTTAGAAATGGTAAAAGACTGCTTGGCTAAAGGTGGAAGCTTTGTGATAAAAATCTTCCATGGTGAAGGCTTTGAAGAATATCTCAAAGAAGTGCGTCGCCTCTTTAAAACTGTACGTATTCGTAAACCAGATGCTTCCCGTGACCGTTCGCGTGAAGTATATATAGTTGCTTTAGATTACAAAGGCAATTAAAAAAATACCGTAGGATTTCCTGCGGTATTTTTTTTGTTTCTATTTATCCGAATCTTAGGTACTTGAGCTTGCGTTAATAAGTAAAGATTTATATATGGTAAAAGGAAGACATTGCCTTTTATTTAAGTTATAATAAAAGAATCCGTATTTGCTTTGGTAATTTTTAATTTAGGAGAATAAAGCAGTGTCTGAGACTAATGCTCCTTCGCTTACCCCTTTGTCACATATTGCTGTTGAAGGACAGCAGCAAACGTTACGTGAGGTAAGTAATATTCAATACTGGGGAATGGGTTATTACAACGTAGACGAAAACGGTGAAGTTTTTGTTTGTCCTAATCCAGAAAAACCTCAGAATCGTATTTCTTTAAATAAACTAGCTCAACGTCTGGAAGAATTCCACGGAGCTCGTTTACCTGCATTATTTTGCTTTCCGCAAATTATTAAACACCGTTTACGCTCCATTAATAAAGCTTTTAACACGGTAATTGCGGATTATGAATATAAGGGAGAGTATACTTTAGTTTATCCAATTAAAGTAAATCAACATAGTCGTGTGGTGCAAGCTTTAAAACATTCAGGGCAAAAATATGGTCTTGAAGCTGGTTCTAAAGCTGAGCTTATGGCAGTTATTGCCCATGCGGGGTTAAAAAAACATACTATTGTTTGTAACGGCTATAAAGACCTTGAGTATGTGCGTTATGCCTTAATGGCAGAAAAACTAGGACACAAGGTTTATCTCGTTATTGAAAAATTATCGGAAATTTATTTAGTTCTTGAAGAATCAGAGCGCCTAGGCGTACGCCCTCGTCTTGGGGTACGTGCTCGTTTAGCATCTCAAGGTGCTGGTAAATGGCAATCTTCAGGTGGGGAAAAATCTAAGTTTGGTCTTTCTTCGACGCAAGTATTAAGCTTAGTTGAAACTCTACGCCAAGAAAACAAACTCGATTGTTTACAACTTCTTCACTTCCACTTAGGTTCGCAACTAGGTAGCATTCGTGATATAGCTACAGGGGTGCGTGAGTCAGCACGTTTTTACGTAGAGTTAGCTAAACTAGGCGTAAACATTAAATGCTTTGACGTAGGTGGTGGTCTAGGTGTGGACTATGACGGAAGTCGCTTTGGTTCAGATCGTTCGGTAGACTATGGTTTACGTGAATATGCTGAAACTATTATTTGGGGTATTGGTCAAATTTGTGATGACAATAATTTACCGCACCCAAATATTTTCACCGAATCAGGTCGTGCAACTACTGCCCACCATGCTTTATTAATCTCGAATGTAATCGGGGTTGAACGTTACCATGCCCAAGAGTTAGCTCCACCAAAAGATCAAGATCCAACAGTGTTACACAGTCTGTGGGAAACTTGGGAAAATATTCACAATAACCGTGATAAACGTTCTTTAAGAACGTGGATTCACGAAGGGCAATTTGATCTCGAAGATGTACACCAACAATATAATGTAGGTACTATTTCTTTAGAGCAAAGAGCTTATGGGGAACAACTATACCTCAATATTTGTTCGGAAGTAGCTAAACTCTTTACAAGCCAAAACCGCTCGCACCGTCAAGTAATTGATGAATTACAAGAACGCTTTGCAGATAAAATCTGGGTGAACTTTAGTTTATTCCAATCTTTACCTGATGCTTGGGGGATTGACCAACAGTTTCCAGTAATTCCAATTAGTCAATTAAATGACCAAATTGAGCGTCGTGCGATTTTACTAGATATTACTTGTGACTCAGACGGCTTAGTGGAAAGTTATATTGACGGTGACGGTATAGCAACTACTTTACCTATGCCAGATTTTGAAGTGGACAATCCACCATTAATGGGCTTTTTCATGTTAGGGGCTTACCAAGAAACTCTGGGCAATATGCACAATCTGTTTGGTGATACCACAACCGTAGACATTCGCATTACAGGTCCAGATGAGTATGAGATTATAGATCTCTATCATGGTAATACTGTTTCTGACATGTTAGAGTATGTGTATATAGATCCGAAAAAGATTCTGGAAAGATATCGCGAGCAAATTTACGCTTCTAACTTAAATCAAGCTGACAAAATCAAATTCTTAAAAGAATTAGAAGCAGGTATGTCAGGTTATACTTATCTTGAAGAAGATACTGAGATTGATTACTAACTATGAAAACAAATACTAATACCCTAAATCATCGTGAAGATATTTCTTTAGTTTCTAACAACTTTGGTTTTTTACGTTTACCAATTAATTTTGAACCGCAAGATTCAAATGCCGATTGGGTAATTACGGGAGTTCCTTTTGATAGTGCCGTGTCAGGTCGTTCAGGCACACGTTTTGGTGCCGAAGCTATACGTCGTGCTTCAGTAAACCTAGCATGGGAACACTGTCGCTTCCCATGGAACTTTGATGTACGTGAACGCCTCAATATAGTTGACTGTGGTGATTTAGTATATGCTATGGGTGATAATGCTGACTTTACCGCTCGTTTAGAACAGCACGCAACTAATATGTTAAAAGCAGGTAAACGTTGTTTAACCCTTGGTGGTGACCACTTTATTACTTTACCTTTATTACGTGCTCACGCTAAACACTTTGGTAAATTAGCTTTATTACACTTTGATGCCCATACAGATACCTATGACAATGGTTCTGACTATGATCATGGGACTATGTTCTATCATGCCCCTAAAGAAGGGTTAATTGATCCAAAACACTCTATTCAAGTAGGTATACGTACTGAGTATGATCGTAATCTTGACTATACAGTTTTAGATGCTCCTACCGCTAACGATTTAACTGCCGAGCAAATTGTGGCTCGCATTAAAGAAGTAGTAGGTGACTTACCTGTATATTTAACTTTTGATATTGACTGTTTAGATCCAGCTTATGCTCCTGGGACAGGAACACCTGTAATTGGTGGTCTAACTCCAGATAAAATCCTTAAAGTAATTCGTCAATTAAGTGATTTAAATATTGTGGGCATGGATTTAGTAGAAGTATCTCCAGCTTTTGATCAATCAGATATTACTGCCTTAGCAGGAGCAACTCTAGCTTTAGAAATGCTTTATATGCAAGGTGCTAAAGTAAATTAATAAACAAAAAAAGCCTTTTTACCTAAGTAAAAGGGCTTTTTTTTGCTTTTTCTTGCTATTTACCTGCATTTGGTGGTACACTGAATAAGTAAAAGTATAACTTTTTTCTCAGAAAAATGGCTTTTTAGCTTAAATTAGCCATCTTGATTAGGCGTGTTTATTCATTAGAACTTCTAATGAATAAAATCTTGTCTAAATTACAACATAGGAAAAAGGCTATGTAAATTAAGTAAAATCTTTACAATAAAGAACTTTTATTAAGCTTTTACTTTAGGCAATATTTATCTTTTGCCCTCTAGAGGGCAAATAGTTATATAATATAGCTGAGAACAAGATAAATTATATTTATAAATTTTAAGAATATTCTTTTCCCTACAAAATAGTAGGGTATGTGAACTCTTTACAGACCGAATTTTATATGGAAACCACTTACATTCTAGTAATAGTGTTCTTGCTGTGTGTAGTGATTATTGGGGTACTTGCTTTTCGTTTTTACAAACGCAAACCACACCAAGATGCAATTCGCACTGATGTGCAAAAAAAGGGAACTCTTAAAGTAGGAATTCCCGTTAATCCTATGGTAAGTCAAGACTTACGTACGATGAATATTGCGCAAACTCTACAAAGCAATTTAGCTGCCGTATATGCTAAAGAAACGCCAACGCAAGTAAAAACTACGCCTCAGGTAAAAACAGAAGTTCCTGAGCAAAAAAGTATTAAACAACCTCCTGTTACGGGCACTGCCAATGTAACTGGGAGTAGTGTCAAGGATGTGTCTGCCGAAAACTATTTTGGCAAGTCTTTCTCGGTAGAAGGTAAGGCCAAAGAAAGTACAATTGAGCGGACAAATAAAACTCTTGCCGAAAAAGATTTAAACGTAATTAAAGAAAAAACCTTTACTTCAGATAACATTAATGAAGTACATAAAAAACAAGAGCAAAAGCGTCTAGAAGCAGAACAAAATCCAGAACGCGAATTAACTCTTGCCGAAGAAAGAAGCATCCAAGTAAGCGCACCTGAGGAAAAAGCTAAGGTGCAGGCTAAGCCTCAACCTAAACCTCAGCCTAAGACTCAGCCACAGCCTAAGCCACAAGCTAAGCCAAGCAAGGGTGGTGATGACTTAGTAAGCAAAATTTTACAACTGGCAAAAACTAATCCAGCCTATCGTCAACTCATTATGCAAGAGTTGGCTGCTAATAATGAGAATAAAAAAGCTGTAACTACGGCAGGTGCTCCAGTTGAAAGTGCCGAGCAAGTAGCACAAGCGGTAACAGGTTACCAAAAACAAGACCTAGCTAAACTAGCTCGCGAACGTAATCAACTTAACAATAGCACTCAACCTGAAATAGTTAAAGCACAACCTTATGTTGAGCGCGATCCTACAATTATCAAGCTTAATTCTCTGTTTGAAAATCCAGAGCAATATGTGGTTTTTCGTTTAAAAAACCAACGTGGAGCAGATATTTCTTTACAACGCATTAATAATATTGTTCGTAATATCGACAATGATTATCAAGAAAATAGCATTAGCTATACTACTTTTGTTCCTGATAATAATCGTCTCAGTTATAACAATATTTGGCGTCCAGCCTCTTCGTCTCACAAAGAAGTAGTAATCTATTACCTCTTTAACGAATTTGGGCAATGGGTAAATGAAAACATGCGTTCTGAGTATAAGTACTTATACTTATATGTTTCACGTCGCGTAATTAATCACGATGAAGCCTTATCGATTCTTATTACCCAATTAACTCGAATTTGTAATAAGCTCTCTGCAAACTTAGATTTACGTGGCACTATTTTTAGCACTAGAGACCTATGTGCTTATCCAGTCTCAATTCGTAAACAAATTTACGCAGTTTTACAGCAGGGAGAAACGGTACGTCATAGTTCACGTTTTTCTTGATTTTTCGAGTTTTATTGCTATAACTTTATAAGACCAGCCCTGGGGCTGGTCTTTATATTATTTTTCTCGCTTATTTTGTTATAATATGAGTTTGAGATGAATTTCTAAACAATTCCCATGAAGATAAAATCAGTAATTAAGAAATTATTTTATGCAGGTTTAACTGCAGGTACTATAGGTGCCGCAGGTTTAGTCGGTTTTTACTCTTACCTCGCAACTGACTTACCTGACGTAAGATCATTTACTCCAACCTTCTCGGAGCCTTTACGAGTATATGATCGTAATGGAGATCTTATTGCTTCTTACGGGGCAGAACGTCGTATTACTTTAACTTACG
This sequence comes from Psittacicella melopsittaci, assembly GCF_003585925.1. GTDB lineage: Bacteria > Pseudomonadota > Gammaproteobacteria > Enterobacterales > Psittacicellaceae > Psittacicella > Psittacicella melopsittaci. The sequence goes on along the minus strand of NZ_NRJH01000030.1, from coordinate 44,805 downwards.
ATCAGTTTCCTAAAGTTTTACGTGATGCCGTAGTGGCAATCGAAGACCGCCGTTTCTATGAGCACGGTGGGATAGACCCACGTAGTATTGCCCGTGCTGCTTTTGTTCTTGTTACGACAGGACACAAGTCACAAGGGGCTTCAACTATTACGCAACAATTAGCGCGTAACTTCTTCTTAAGCTCGAAAAAAGAATTTATTCGTAAATTTAAAGAGATGATTCTTGCGGTGCGCATGGAACGTAGCATGACTAAAGAAGAAATCTTAGCTGCTTATATGAATAAAATTTACCTCGGACATAGATCTTATGGTTTTGCCGAAGCAGCACGAACTTATTTTAATAAAAATGTAGATGATCTGACTTTACCAGAAGCAGCTCTTCTAGCGGGGATTCAACAAGCTCCTTCGCAATTAAACCCTATTGCCAGTTTAGAAAGAGCTACAGCACGTCGTAATCAAGTATTAGCCGCTATGCTCAGCACTAATAGTATTACTCAAGCAGAATATGATGAGGCAGTAAAAACTCCAGTAGTTGTTAACCCAGGACGCGTGGACAACCAGGGCGTAGGTTATGTCTCTGAAATGGTACGTCAAGCTCTGTACAACAAATATGGAGAAAAAGCTTATACCCAAGGCTTTAAAGTTTACACCACCGTAGACAACCAACTCCAAAGAGAAGCTACGCTTGCTTTACGTAACAATCTTATTGCTTTTGATCAACGTAAAGGTTGGCGTGAAAAAGACAATGAACGCTTTTTATACTCAGGGAATCAAGAGCTCGTAGAGTATCGTGATGCTCAGCATCTAGTGCTAAAAGTTAAAGAAGCGAACGGAAGAGAAAGCCAAAGAATTATTACTTTAACTGACTTAATTAACCGCTTTAAGCTTTCAGGCTTTGCTACTTCTTACGAACCTTTAGTGCCAGTGGTGGTATTAAGTGTAAGTAAAGAACAAGCCCAAGTAGTTGATATTAACGGTAACATTATGCCGTTACCTTTAAGCAGTATGAGTTGGGCAGGTAAGTATATTAATGCCGACCGTAAAGGGGCTGCTCCTAAGGATGTAAATGAACTCCTTCGTATAGGGCAAGTAGTTTATGTAGAAACTAAATTAGGTAATACAGGCATGGTTGCCGAGTTACGTCAAATTCCTAATGTAAACTCAGGCTTAATTAGCTTAAACTCAACTGACGGTGCTATTGAAGCTATGGTGGGTGGTTTTTCTTACAGTATATCTAAGTTTAACCGTGCGACCCAAGCTACCGTACAAGTAGGTTCTTCATTTAAACCTTTCCTATATGCGGCCGCTTTTGAGAAGTTTTCGCCAATGAGCAACCGTGCTCTCAGCTGGGGTACGGTAATGCGTGATGAGCCTATTGCCATTCGTGATAATGACAAAATCTGGAAACCTAAAAATTCAGGTGATGTTTATAAAGGGGATATTACCTTACGTCAAGCTTTTGCTGAATCACGTAACATTATTGCCGTGAAGTTAATGCAACAAGTTGGTACCTACTATATGTCAAGATTCTTACAACGTCTTGGCTTCCAACAAAATACATTTATGCCAACTTTATCTCTAGCTTTAGGTACGGCTAACTTTACCCCACTAGAAATGGCACGTGCTTATGCTGCTTTTGATAATGGTGGTTTCTTAATTAACCCTTACCTGATTACCAAAATTGAAGATAATGATGGTACGGTAATTTATCAAGCTAACCCATTAGTAGCTTGTACGGCTAATAGCGATGAATGTAATAGCATAGCTCCGTTAGATCCAATTACCGATAATACGGAAATGCAAAGTGCTTCTAACGCTAACCTCATAGATCTTGATCTTAATAACCAAAACTTAGGTGCTTCAGAAGATCTAGATGACTTAATTCGCCAAAATACGCAAACTCGTAGTGTGGATCAAAGTCAAGCTGCTACAGCTACAGACGCAGGTCTAGTAGATGATGCCCAAGCAAGTCAAAATAACCGCTATGCTCCGCGTGTTTTAAGTGCAGATGTAGCTTGGTTAATGTGGTCTGGTTTAAACTCAAATATCTATGGTCGCCCAGGTTTCTACTATGGTACGGGGGCACGAGCTGCACAAGAGCTTAAAGCCAAAGATATTGGCGGTAAAACAGGGACAACCAATGACTCTAAATCGGCATGGTTTGTGGGTTATGCCAATAAATATGTAACAGCAACCTTTGTTGCTTATGACAATGCTACTACTCTAGGACGTCGTGAGTTCGGGGGCGGTTCGGCTCTTTCGAACTGGATTGCTTTTGAAAAACTGCAATTAGCTCAGGTTTCTCAACCATGGATGCGTCCTATGCCAAATTCTCTTCAAGGTTATTTAATCAATGCCCAAGGTTATTCGGTTTCATCTGGAGGTTATACTGAATTCTATCCGATTCCTCTAGTGCCACCAACACAACCGCAAGGGACAGATTTAGACTTAAACTCTGAAGAAAATGGTATTTTCTAAAAGCTATGACCCGAGAAAATTCTCGGGTCTATTTTTTGCTATAATAAGAGACAAAACTTAAGGATATAATGCATGAATAAAAATACCGATTTAGGACCAATTTTTCCTCCTGAGTTTGATCTCAGTCGTGAGGGAGATCAACAAGTCTATCATGATGATTACCGTCAACGTGAACGTGAGGTAGAAGCTTTTGCTTTAGTGCCTTTTAGCAACAATGCCATTACTTTAAAAGCAAGCTTAGAATCACTTGCTCAAGTAATTAAACAAGGAGTTCTACTTTACCCAGAACTTCCTCCGCAAGTTGCCGCTGATCAAAGTATTGCCATAGCTACCGAGTTTGTGGCAAATAATCCAGGTTATAAACTGGTGAAATATCCAACTCCAGTGCTTTTACCTACTAATCCTTGGCTCGAACAAAACTTCTATGCTGGAGGCGTTTCCTTATACTGGCTTTACCATGAGTTTTTAAACTATGGCTTGACCAATTTAAAGTTTCTTTTTGATACGCTTGAAGTAAACGATAAAGCTTGGCTCTTTATTGCTCAACCTGATACTATTTACTTACCTGAGCAACTCCAAGCTCTATTAAGTGAGGCAGGCGAGCAAAATCTAAATTATGATGCCTTTGCTTACCAGACCCAAGCTCTAGTGGTCGATCATCAGAGTCTTTTCCGCAATAAAGGTAAAATTAGAAGCTTTTTAGCTCGCGTAGGTTTAGACGGTAATGAAGAAGTTCATTATCCCGATGTCGTAAGTAAAGCCTCTTTACGCGAACTTACGAGCCCTGGCTTTTTAGCTCCTCTTGCCTATTTAGTGCGTTGGCGTAATTTAAAACACTTTACCTACCAACTAGATAAACAAGAAGATGAGCAAATTAAAGGCAGTCTGGGCATTGAATTTGCTCCACGGAGTCAAGTATACCCAGAGAGCAAAGCGCTAGGCTATAGTTTTCCTTATGAAAGCCAGATAGTTTACCATGGCTATACTAGCAAAGAATTAAATAACTTTTATCAAGACTTAGCTCCAAGTGAGGTAAAACTTGCCGAGCATTTAAGTAAATTTACTTATCCAATTGTTAATCGCCTTCTTAAACATCCGCAACGTCAATTTGACTGGAATAATTGCGATTATCAAGAGTTAAATAAACAAGGGATTTATCGTGTTGAAGAATGGCTTAAAGGCTTTAACTTGCGTTTAGAGCAAGGAGATTTATCTCAAGATGATAAGTACAATTTACGAGCTCAAGCAGATATTTTACAAGCGTTTTTCAATCTGTATAAAGTTTTTCCTACGGGAGCATAATATTTTAGGGGAAGAGAATGGCTAAGTATGTAATCGGCGATATTCACGGTTGTGCTGATGAATTTGCTCAATTATTAGAAAAAATAAACTTTAATCCCGATCGCGATCAATTATATTTAGTTGGCGATCTGGTAGGACGCGGTCCTAAACCTAAAGAAGTTCTAGATTTAGCTATAGCTTCTCAGGCGAAAGCGGTTTTAGGTAATTACGATTTACACTTTTTAAGTTGTTTATATGGGGCTCGCACTGCTAAGCCCGAAGACAACTTTGAGCCATTGCTGAGTTTAAGTGAGCAAGAGAAAGCTTACTATGCTAAATGGCTCCAAGAGCAAGGTTTTGTGCGCGAGGAAGAAGGCTTTTATCTCGTGCATGCCGCTCTAGAACCAAGCTGGACACCCGAACAAATTAGCCTCTATGGACAAAAAGCGCAAGAGTATTTTGCGAGCTGGGATGAGGCAGAGTTTAAGCGCGTGTTTGGTAATAAACGCTTTATCGATACTTTAAGTGAACTTAGCTATACAGATAAAAATGATATAGCTTTACGTCAGTTTTTAGAAAGCATGCTCATGTTTACTATTTGTCGTTATCGCGCTTTTACTTTACCTGAACAAGATTCGATTCTTGTTCCCCCTAATGCCAAAAGCGTGGTCGAGCAAGTGGGCGTAGATAAGTTAAATCGTCTTCAACCTTCACTGTTAATTAAAGACTTTAGTAAACCTTATTATGATCTTAATGTCTCGCTTAAATGTAAGCCTGAGCCTAAGCGTGAAGAAGGTTTATATCCTTGGTTTGATTTTGTCCAAGCGAAAAAGGAATTATTTAAAGACCATAAGCGAGCAATTTATGGTAATGCCAACTTTAATTTTCTTGGCTTTAAAAAGCCAATTTACTTTGGGCATTGGTCATTTTGTAATGGGGTAGAGTTAGTACCAGGAGTAATTTGTACCGATACTTCATGTGTGTATGGCGGACGTTTAAGTGCGTATAAACTGCCAGAATTTGCTGTAAACATGCAAGATGAAGCCTTTTTACTCAAACTAGCTCAACCTTATGCTTGGGTAGAGAAAATTAACTAGTATGACAAAATATCTTATTGGCGATGTGCATGGCTGTGCCCAAGAGATGTATCAGCTTCTTGCGGAAGTAGACTTTAATCCAAGTAAAGATGAACTCTACTTTATTGGCGATTTAGGTTGTCGAGGGACGCAAACTTTAGAAGTTTTAAAGTATGCAGAAAAAAATGCCGCAGGAATAGTCTTAGGCAATAATGACTTGCGCGTCGTTTGTTTGGTGCATCAAGGTTTACCTACAATACCAGGCGATAACCTTGAAGAACTTTTAGCTTTACCTCGTGCCAAACAGCATTTTTATACCGATTGGTTGCTCGAACAACCTTTAATTATTAGTCACGAGGCTTTTCATTTGGTGCATGCTGCCTTGGATCCACGTTGGACCCCCGAGCAAATGCAAAGTCTTAATGCTCAAGCTATGCACTTTTTACAAAGCTTAAATCACCAACAACGAGGCTATTATTTGGGCTATAAATACTTTGCCCATACTTTGGCTGACTTAGGTCGAGCAGCTAAAGAAAACAGACCTCTAACTGGAAGTTGGCAAGAGGATCAAGAGCTCCGAACTTTTGCCGAATTTATGCTAACTACCACCGTAGCAAGGCATCGCCAAATTCGCACCCCTGAGCAAGAAGCAATTATCGCTCCGCAAGGTAGCTTGGCTCTCTGGCAAGATTTAGCAGGGAAAGTGCAATCTTGTTGCTTAAATGATTTTGGGCAAAGCTATGTAGATTTTAATCAAAAGCTAGTGCTCGAGCCTGTTTTAGATAAGCAAGAGAAAATTTTTCCTTGGTATGAATTTGCCCAATTTAAAGATGCTGAGCAGGTTAATTTAAACTTTATTGGCTTTGATCGTCCTGTTTATTTTGGGCATTGGCAACAAGCTTATTTTGCTGGAACTCCCGAAGGTATCATAGCTACAGATACTGGATGTGCCGAAGGCAAGTATTTAAGCATTTTTGCTTTACCTGAAACTAAGGCAAAAGTTAACCCTCAACCTCTAGTTCAAGTCGAGAAAAAGAGCCGTTAACTGGGCTTTTGCCTCAAACTTTACCCTAATAATTTTGTCTAAAAATAAGCATGTTCTTTTTGTCTCTTCTCTTTAATTTAAAGAGAAGAGTCCCTATCTTTATAACTAAATAAGACTCTTTTTTAGTTATCTTTTCTTTTTACGGTTTTAAGTCATTTATGAAATTTTTCCGAATTAATTCTGCTAAACCTTGGCTCACACTGGCAGGAGCTTTAGTGAGTTTACCAAGTTTAGCTGAGGATTATGTTGTTGAACGTGATGGTTTAATCATTACCTACAGCGAGCAAGGAACTAAATTTACTGCAGCTTCGAGTAATTTACCAGCTCCTGTACTCAATAACGGCTTTAATGCAGTTACGGCATTAAGCTTATATATCTCACAAAATGATATTCGCCATATAGGTTTAACGGATTATCCGCAAACTTATAAATTTGTTAACCAGGTTTTTGATGCTCTTAAAGCTTGTCAAGTTAACTATCAAACTGATAGTGAGGTAAACGCAAATAGTTCAAGAGGCGTGCGTAATCTTACTTATGCCCAAGTGCAAGAAGTAGAGCAACAAGCAAGTCAAGGTAATTACAACAACCTCTATCAAGCTTTAAATCTGTTAGGTAATACTCTAGATGTACCACAGCTCAGCAGTTATGTAAATCAACCTTGTGTGATTAAGCAATTAAGCCAAGGTGAGCCTATAGATTATGTTGCTTTTAATGCCGAGCAACAAAAAGCTCCTAATGTTCTGCAAGTATTAAGAGCTTATTATCGTTCTCTTTTTGCGAACTACTATACCCCTGCTCCGCAAAAGCAACAAACTCCGCCATTGATTTTTACTAACAAGGGATCGCAAGCAGTTAATGAGCATGAGTTTAGTAATAAAAGCTTACTTAACTCGCAAAATAGTTTTAGCATAGAAACTGGTGACTTTACTACCCAAGTTTATGGTTTTGGTTCGCAAGCCGAACAAGCTGCTTTAGCCAATAACCTTTATGCTCAAGTAGGGGAAAATGTTGCTAATGCTATACGTACGATTACGCAAGTAAATGCGGATGGTTCTTTACGTCATCTGTTTACGGTAAACAAGCTCGTAACTAGTGCAGTACAAGCTTATGGCTTTTACAATGCTAATGTAGAAGTGCAACCTGAGGGCGAGAAAAAGTTTGTTGTGCGCGTTACTCTAGGTGAACCTGTGCGCTTAACCGATGCTTCGCAAATTATTATTCGTGGGCAAGGCTCGGGCTTATCAACCCTATATACTATTGCCCAAAAAATTACTCCAGCAGGTAGTGTATTTAAATCTAGTGACTATACGCAAGTAAAAGATGATCTTCTGGCAGCAGCCCAAGATGCAGGTTATTTAGATGCTCAATATAAGGTTTCGCAAGTATTAGTTAACCGCGAGGCAAATATTGCCCGTTGGAACTTAGATTTAGAAACAGGAACCCGTTACCATATTAATTCGATTAATATTATTGGCGGTCCATTAGATCCACGTTTAACCTACTATATGACTAATTTAAGCGTAGGTGAAGACTACTCCGAAGAAAAGGTGAGTCGCTCTATTGCTTATTTACAAGCTTCACGTAACTTTGATACGGTGGATTTAAGTAGCCAAGTAAACCGCGAAAATCGTTCTGTAGATCTGACCTATACTTTAACTAATGGTAAACCTAATAGTTTAGAATGGTCAAATGGTTATGATACTACCGAAGGTTTACGTACTTCGGTTTACTATGATCGTTATTATGTTAACCGTTGGGGTGGAAGTATAGGTTCCAATGCTTATCTTTCGCGTTTAACGCAAAGATTTGAGACCTATTACCGTCATCCATATCTCTATAGTCCGCTCACCAAATACTTTACCTTTGGTTTTTATGTTGAACGAGCTTATCAAACGCGTTTACTTTACTATAGCCGTTCGGCAGTTGCTTATATGAACTATGTACGCGTTCCTTTCCAAAACTGGAGCTTTACAGGTACTTTGTATCTGCGTAAAGATTTATGGCAAGAGCTCGGCTATAATCGTAATCAAGGTTTAGCCTATAGTGAGTTTATTTTTGCTCGTTCAGGGACTACGACCGATCTATCGCTTACCCTGCGTACTACTTTTGGTTTAGGTAGACTTTTATCAGGGGGAGTAAGCTATAACGCTTATATTCTCAAAGCCCGTCATACGTTTACCCTGACAGAAAAAAATGACCTCGTAGTAGGCTTAAGATTAGGGAGAATTGATTCGAATCGCTTCCGTGACATAGCTCCGTCCTTACGCTTTTACTCGGGTGGTATGAACTCTATTCGTGGTTATGGCTATCAATCGATTTCTTCTTACAAAGGGGATGCCGATATAGGGGCTAATAAACAAATGGAAGTGACTTTAGAGTTCTTACATTCGCTCGGCAATAACCTCAAAGCAGCTGTGTTTGTTGATGGTGGGGATTCGTCTGACACCGTAAGTATTAAAAACATGAAAGATTGGTACTATGGAGCTGGGGTAGGGGTGAGATATTATCTCCCAGTGGGCTATGCAAGCTTTGATATAGCTTATCCGCTCGAACCTGGTTTCCAATGGAGTAAAATAGCTTTCTATATAAATATTAATGCCTCTTTCTAGTTATGCGACTAAAAAAACTATTTAAATATACGGGCATAGGTCTAGGTGCTCTGGTGGGGGTAGCAACTGTTGCCTTCACCAGCGTGTGGTTTTCCTCAGCTTTAACTGGCAAGGTTTTAAATTTTGTTAGTAGCAAGGTACCTGGACTAAGTTGGGAAAAAGTAGAGGGAAGTTTTTCCTCGGGTGTCCGGATTACAAATTTACATTACATTTCCCAAAACTATAAATATAATCCTGCTGTAACTGCCATGCCAGAACAGCAAGAGGATCAAGAAGTACCTACTCTAGTAGATGTAAAAGTGGGCTATGCCACTTTACATCTTGGTTTAGGTTGTTTAGTGCGTCAGCAATTTTGTTTAGATAATGTAACTCTTGATAATACGCAAGTTACTATAGCCACAGGGGATAAAAATAAACTCGATCCACAAGAGCTTTTATATGGTAACTCGGCATTACAAACTATTGCTAGTGCGGACTTAGTGAACCCAGCTCCCGAAGAAGAGTCAAGTGGCGGTCCGCCTGAGTGGTTAGATGTAGTTTTACAGCAAGCTAAAATTACTAATCTGCAAGTGGTAGTGGGAAAAAACATTGGGATTTACCAATACCAACTTAACCAAAGTTCAGAGGCAAGTAGTTATAAACCTGTTATTGCCAATCTAGGTATAAGCACTTATCCAAGTTCGGTATTTAATCCTTACTTGGCAGATCCTATGCTAATTAACTTGGATAGTTTAACTGCCGATGCCGTACGCTATCGTCCTCATGCCTATGATTTAGGTGATGTTAGCTTAGGTAAACTAAGTTATTTGCAGTATCAAGAGCAAGCCCAAACTCAAGAGGTGCCAACTGATGTAGCTCAGCAACAAGAACCTGCCCAAGCTACGCCAGCAAGACAAAAAAATCTGACCTTAAGAGGCAAGGCTTTACCGCCTGAAGTGCAAGAGTTTATTAAAAAATACTTCAATTTACAAGAAGGTAGCTTTAGTCAGGCTTTTGCTCAAATAGATCAAGCTTTTTCTTTACAGTACAAAGAAGATGATAATAATTTTGCGATAAGCTTACCTGCTTTAGCTAAAGATGAAGAACTCGAGCAAGAAAGTGAAAGTCAAACTTTAGAAACTACAAGTCTAGATCAAGCCCAAAAAGAACAACTTTGGCGTAGTTTAACAGGGTACACAGGCGAGTTTAACTTTGTTGAGGCAAGTGGTGAAGGTAAAGACAGCTCAGCTTCGCAAGTGAGTAAACAAATAACCAAGAGCTTTAACTTCTTCCAAACGCCATTAAGAGATTACTATCTTACTAATACTCAGTTAAATTTACCTCTTGAACTGACAACACAAAATGTAAAAGTTGGACAAGTGGATGTAGGGTTTCAGAGTTATAAAGCAGAAGGTAAAGAAGTTAACTTGTTAACTCCAGATAATTTTGCTCTTAACTCAATTAGTATTGATGGCAATCTTACTCCTGAATCAAGCAACTTTAAAATGCAAGTTGCAGGTGATGTGGAGTTAAATGCTCAAGTAGACTTTTTAGCTCGCACTAGTGACACTAATGTGCAACTAGCAGTTAAAATCCACAAGTTACCCCTAGTAACTCTGCCTCTTGCCGTAGATGCTAAAGTAAGCATTACGGGTAAAGCCTACTCGGCACTTGAAATCCAAGCGACTAACCAGGGAGAAAACGCTAATCTAGCTCTAAACTTAAGTCTAGATACTGGACGAGCTTACTGGCCTTTAACTTTAGATGCTAAACTGCAAGACTTTAAAGTAAATGAGCAAACGCAAATTAATAACTTTAGCTTAACGGCTCAAGGTCGCGTAAATAATCTTGAAGCTAAATTACAAACAGCAGTGCTGTATAACCAGCAAAACTATAACTTTAGTGCTAATTTAGTTAATGTACGCAATAAATTTGCTACCGAGCTCGTTTTTGTTAAAGAAAACAAAACTAAACTCGAGCCTCTAGCTCATGCTTATTTACAGTTTGATTATAAAGATCAATTAGTACTCCAAGGCTTAATTCGAGCGCAAAATCTAAAAGTACAAGATTTTGCCAGCCTAGGCTCAATTAAAGATTTAACCTTCTCAGGAAACTTTAGTCTAGGAGGAGTGTACAACTCGCAACAAGACTGGAGTATTTTCTTTAAGCAAGCTCAGTTCCAAGGTACTTTAGATAAGCAAGCATTTAATGGTAATCTGCTCTTAGGTGTAGACTCAGTACACGGTATAGTGGCACAAAATATTAGTGCCGATTACTTAAAAAATCACCTTAAAATCCAAGGGCAAGTAAACAGTAATTCAAACTTAAACATTGAAGCTTCGTTAGTTAATCTTGCTAAATTAGTTCCTGGCTTACAAATTAATTCTAATCTTGCCTTAAATTTAGGAGGAAATATTCATACTCCTAAAGTCGCAGGAAAAATTAATGTTCCTTACATTAATTATCAAGCTGCGGGGACTAAGGTAAATATTAATAATCTGGTCGCAGATCTAGATTTAGCTATGGATCAAAGCCTCACAGGTAATAGCCAAATTACTTTAGCTAAATCGCAAATTAATGACTTTGTTATTAATCACGCTAAAGTAACCTATGCTGGCGAACCAGATAATTTAATTACTATTGATTTTTCCTCTAATCAGGCTGTGTTAATTTCGGATATAAGTAACTTTACTCTAGATAATACAGGTAACCTTACTGCCCAAATTAACCTCAAACGCTTAGATTTAGTAGCTGCCCAATTAACTGGATTTAAAACCTCAGCAGGAGACATAAATCTAAGATATAACACCAGAGAAAAATCTCTTTATGTGCAACCATTTGAAATAAGTAATAATCAGTTTAACTTAACTAACGAACAAGAGTTAGTTTATACTGCCGAAAAAATTACGGGGCAATTATCTACCAATGTTAATTTAGCTCTGCTTAATCCTATGTTAAGAGAACAAAAAATCTTCTTACGTGGTGATGTTAAAGCTACAGCAAACTTTGCGTTAGATCCGCAAGATCTGGGCGGAGCTAACTCAGTACTTAAGGTTAATCTTGCTTCAGAGCGTGTAGATTATAATCAGCTAATAGATGTAAAACCATTTAGTGTTTCTCTCTATCAGCTAGATTTAACCTCTGAACTACAAAGTGACAAGCTTTTAACTAATGGTAGTTTACAAGTTAACCGTCAAGGTAATGTTGCCCTGAATGTTGTCGTTGACAAGCTCTTTAGTGAGCAAAGACTTTCGGGTTCTTTAACGCTTGACCAGTTAAGTTTAAACGTAATTAAACCTTTACTTGATAATACCCAAAGAGTAACAGGAGTACTTTACTCTAACTTACAATTTGGTGGGACTTTACGTCAACCTCTCCTCTATGGGCAAGCAGGGGCTTCGAGCCTTAATGTTGACATGGTGGACTTACCTTTCCCAATTGTTAATGGTGACCTAGTTCTGAGTTTTGATGGTAAGGGTGTGGACATTCTCGGTAACTTACCAACTGACTCAACGCCAATTAGCATTAACGGTAAAGCAGGTTGGGATACCGTTGACAAGTTAAACTCAAATATTACAATTAATGCCCAAAACCTAAAAGCTAAACTTTTAGACTATGGCGTGGCTTTAATTGACGCTGATATTACCGCTGACTTTGTTAATAATTTCCTAACCGTTGAGGGAACCGCTCGCGTCCACGATGGTAATTTAACTGTGCCTTCTTCTGATAGTGTAAGCTACCAAGGACCTACAGGCGATGTAGTTTTTGTTACTAATGAACAACTTATAGATACGCAAATTGTTGATAATCGTGCCTTACCAAGTAATTTACTTGCTAAGCTTAATGTAACTCTAGGCGATAATTTAGTTTTTGATGCCTATGGAGTTAATGCTCATCTTGTAGGTAATCTCGAAGTTACTTATACAGATACCGCAAGTATTATTGGTAATATCAATATTGAAAATGGTACGTTTCGTCAATATGGACAAAACCTCTTAGTGCAACGTGGGGAAGTGACCTTTAATGGTTTATCCCTAATTCCAAATGTCTATATTCGTGCTATTCGTGATCCAGACTATATGATGGATAATGTAACTGTAGGGGTACAAGTACAAGGTTTAGCAACCAAACCTACGATCACTTTCTTCTCTACGCCTTCTTCGTTAACGCAAAACCAAAAAATTAACTATCTGTTAACAGGATCGGCAAGTGATTCAGATGATGATGGTGTAGGTTTACAATTATTTACCTCGTCTTTAACTTCTTCGATTAGCCTCTTTGAAAAAATTGGTAATGCCTTTGGCATAAAAAATACCCAAGTTTCAACATCGGGCTCGGGAGAAAATTCCAAAGTAACCATTTCTGGTACAGTATTTAATAAAGTACGTCTTAACTATGCATATGGTTTATTTGACGGCTTAAATACAATTAGTGCCTCTTATCGTTTATTCCCGAAAGTATTCTTACGAGTATCGCGAGGAGTAAGCTCGGCTGCCGATGTGGTTTACTCGACAACCTGGTAATTTAGATAAATCCAAGCTCAGGCTTGGATTTATTTTTATAGTCTAAATAATAATTGTTATTTTATATTCTAAATAATAACAATTCTCATTTAGAATAGTGTTATAATAGTTATAGGTTACATAAAACGGCTGGAGTATTTAATAAAGGACAAGGTTATTACTTATTTCCAGATTTTTTCAAACCTTAAACTCAATATAAAATAAAATGAAGATTAAATTTGCTTATATCCTCCTTGCCTTATTTACGGCATTTACTTTTAGTACTCAAGCTTTAGCTCTGCGTGTAGTTACTACTTTTACGGTTTTAGCTGATATTACCAAAAACATAGCTGGTGACTATGCTCAAGTTGAATCTTTAACGCCAATTGGGGCAGAAATTCATGAATATGAACCTACTTCGCGTGATTTAGTAAGATTAAATCGTTCAGATTTAATTATTACTAATGGCTTAGGTTTAGAAAAATGGTTTGCTCGTTTCTATCAAAGAGCAAAAGATATTCCAGTGGTAGTTGCTTCTGAAGGCGTACAACCTTCTTTAATTAATGACGGTCCTTACGCTGGGCTACCTAACCCGCATGGTTGGATGTCATTAACTAATGCTTATATTTATGTAGAGAACATTAAAAACGCTCTGATTAAATATGATCCAGCAAACAAAGCAGGTTACGAAGCTAATGCAGCAGCTTATATTGCAAAACTAAATAAAATGGAAAGTGATGTACGTACTTTTGTGCAACAAAACAATCTTGAAGGCGTATACTTAATCACTTCTGAATCTGCCTTTTCTTATCTTGCAAGGGATATAGGTTTTAAATATGATTCTATTTGGCCTGTAAACGCTGAAGACGTAGGTACGCCAGCACAAATTACGCGTATTATTAATCTAGTGCGTGATAACAACATTAAAGTTGTATTCTCTGGATCAACCATGGATCTCAAACCTATGCAAGTGGTTATGAAAGAAACTGGAGCTCAGTTTGGGGGCTACATTTACGTAGATACTTTAACTGATGTTGATGGTCCAGTACCTACTTATTTAGATATGTTACAAAAAACGGTTTACACTATTGTAGATGGTTATAATAAAACTTTAACTAAATAAACAAACAAAAAAAAAGAGATGTCGATATTTTGACATCTCTTTTTTATTTTATTTGTTTTCAGGAAAAAGATCTTGCGCCGTAGTTTCGAGATCCTCAAGATCATCGGCAGGCGGAGGCTCGGGAGCTGTATAATTGCTTGTTTCTTTAGTTTGTTGGGCAAGAATACGTTCGGCACTTTGTTTAGCTTGAGCTTGATTGAGGTTATCGGTCGCTTGACGCGAAGCTTGAGCTAATTCCTCAAACTCACCCCCTTCTAAAGCAAAAGGTTCGATTGTTAAACCAGAATTACCTTCGCTCAGGCGGTCGTTAATCAGTTGATTTTGTTGAATAAAATCATCTGGTAAAACATAGCTATATAAACAATAAGTGCGACCAAAATAGTTACGTAATTCCCCTTCGAATTTAGCGTTTAATTTAACCGCTACATTACGCGAAGAAGTATTTTCTTTATCTATGTAGATGGCAAATCTTTGCACATTATCATGGGTATAGGTAATGGCACATAAAGCTTGTGCTGACTCATGAATAAAGTTACGTCCTGTTGCCTCTTCAAATAAATAGTAACCTAATTCGGCATTACCTACTTTAACTCCAGGAGCAAATTTTAACTGTAGAGAAATACAACCGACGATGGCATTTTTAAATTTATCTACATTTGCTCGAATAGCATAAACTCGCTCACTACCATTGCGATAGTTAGCCTCGCATTTTTCAATATACTGGCTAAACAATTCCTTATTAGTATTGCGTGCCCAAGGTAAAAATTTGGCAAAGAACTCAAGGTTTTCTTTTACCTTTGGCCACATTTGTTTAGCATGTTCGAGAGTTATAGGTTCGAGAGTTAAAGTTGGACTTACGAGAATCTCGCCATTCTCACGCAATGCAGGATAGGAAATAGAAGAAAGAAATTCTTTCATAGATTAATCCTTAAAAGATCGGCTAACCTTTATACTTGTCAATTACTTTAGTAATGGTGTGGCTAGCCACATTTTTTTCCACATAGGCTTTACCTAGGTGGGCAAAGAGTACTAAAACTATTTGGTTAGCAAGGTTTTTCTTATCGCGAGCCATGTATTTTAAAAAGTGCTCACTGTTCATATTATCAGGAATATGAATAGGTAATTTAGCTCGTTTAAGAAGCATTTTTACTTTTTCAAGGTCACCATGAGTAAAGTTTAACTCAACTGGAGCTTGGTGATTTTGATTAATTAGCTCTAAAGTGGTCAGACCAGCCAGCACCATACCCGTACTTATAGCTTCGCCATGGAGCCAATTACCATAGCCTTGATGAGCTTCAATAGCATGGCCATAAGTGTGACCGAGATTTAACAGAGCTCTTACCCCTGCTTCTTTTTCGTCCTCGGCTACTACCTTAGCTTTAAATTCGCAACAACGACGGATAGTATAAGCTAAAGTATTGAGATCCTTGTCGAGGAGGCGATCGAGGTTTACTTCTAAATAATCAATAAACTCAGAAGAGAAGATAAAACCATACTTAATAACTTCGGCAAGTCCTGCCGAAAGCTCGCGATTAGGCAGAGTTTTTAATACCTCAAGGTCAACTAAAACATTAACAGGTTGGTGAAAAGCACCAATCATGTTTTTGCCTAGTTTATGGTTAATTGCCGTTTTACCCCCAATAGATGAATCTACTTGAGCTAATAGGGTAGTAGGAATTTGGAGAAAATCTACTCCACGTTGGTAAGTAGCAGCGGCATAGCCAGCTAAATCACCAATTACTCCACCCCCTAAGGCAATAATTAGCGAACGACGCGAATAATTATGCTCAAGTAAGCTAGTATAAATTTGTTCAAGGTAAGGAGCTGTTTTAGCTTCTTCACTGTCAATTACTTCAACTACATTGAGCTTAGCACACATTTGTCCTAAGCCAAGTAATAGAGTTTGTAAATGATACTTAGCTACTGTCGGATTAGTAACAATTAACACTTCGCGGTCTTGGCAATAGGGTTCAAGGTACTTACTATCGGAAAGTAAATTACTCCCAATTAAAATATCGTAGGATTTGTTATCAGGTAGGTCTACATGTACCTGATCTAAAAGTCTTGATATGGTCATAATTTTGTTATCTTAAAGCAAATGTATTTAAATATATTTTACTACTTTTATTAGCTTTCTGTATAATTTGTTTTCCTTTCGGTATAATATACGGGAAAAGATTTATCTAGTTAGGAGAAGAGGTATGGGTTTAACAAAACTATTTCGTTTAACTTTAATAGCAGGCTCTTTGTTTGCTACTAGTAGTTGGGCACAAGGTTTAGCTTTTAATCCCGAATCTAACTATGTGATTAAGACTTATCTCTATCAAAACAAACTTGTAGAGGTAAGAGCTTATGAAAACATCCCTTATGTAACTAATCCTGTTAAACAAGAATATCAAGTTTTAAATATTTATATTCCCGTAAGCTATTTTAATGCCAATGAAATTAATGGTTATAGTAAAACGACAGCACCAATTCTACTTTTAAATAGCATGGATGATTTTACTGCCGTAAAACCTCAAGAGCTTCCAGGTAAAGTAAATACTCCCCAGGGTAAACAAATTGCTCCAGCGACTCAAGAGCAAGCAGTAACTACTTCTTCATCTACAGGTGAGGAGCAGGCAAAGCAACCTGAGTTTAAGTTACCTTTAGATAGTCGAGGCTTAATTATTCTCGGCAATCAGTATAATCTTACTTTAGATACAAGTCGAAGTACGCGCCAAGAAGTAGCAACGCAAATTGGTAATCTGGTGCAAACAGCTCGCGATGGTATAGCGGCTATAGGTAGTAAAGTAACTTCGGGGGTAGAAAATGTGCGTCGTAGCCTCAGCCAAAGTGAAGAGCAACTTGGGCAAGTAGTAGAAGGCGAAGACAGCCTGCAAAATACGCCAACTCCTGAGCCTGAAACTAGTTTACCAGAAAATGGTGAGCATTTTATTGCTCAGGCTTTAGATCGAGGCTATATAGTTGTAAGTGTAGGCTTACGAGGCAGTGATAGCCAAAGCCAAGGCGAATATGTGGGCAAAAATTTTGCTCCTTTAATTGATGCCAAGGCTGCGGTGAAATACTTACATTTTAACCAAAAACAAATTCCTGGTGACAAAGAACGCATTATTGCGGTAGCGAGTCATGGGGGTGCAACTATTGCCAGTTTACTGGGCGTAAGTTCGGATGATCAAGCTTACGCTAGTCAATTCGAGCAACTGGGAGCAGCCCAAGCTCCAAGTAGTATTCTGGGCGTAGCCTTATATGCTCCTTATCTGAATTTAGAGCATGCAGATATGGCATATGAATGGGGCTTTAGTAGTGTGCAAGAACAACAAAATCGTCCTCTCCCTGGGCTAATTGGTTTAAGTCGAGCTCAAGAGTTTACCCCTGCTCAACGTCAAGTAAGTAAAGAGTTGCAAGAACAATTTATTGCCTATCTCAACTCTTTAGCTTTACAGGATAGCAAGGGCAAGCCATATCAACTCAACAGTGACGGTAATGGTTCATTCCGCACTCTAGTAGAACAGTATATAGTGCAAGCTGCTAATGAAGCAATTAAGCAAGATCCTGAGTTTGATTTTAGTTGGTATCCATGGTTAGTTGTGCAGCAAAATCAAGCAACGGCAATTCATATTTTTGCTTATCAACAAGAGGTAGGACGTGCAAACTTCCCGCAATCTTTTGATAAGGCAAATTTAAGTTCGCCATATAATCGCTTTTTTGGTGATCACAAGGAAAATGCTCGCCATTTTACCAACTTTGCTCAAGTGGCAAACCAACCCCAACTTAATGCGCCAAGCGAGCTAGTGCAAGGGTTAAATCCAAGCTTTTACCTAGAAAAACAAGCACCAGCGAGCAAGTACTGGTGGATACGTCATGGCACTTTTGATAATTATTTCCCGCTAGCTCTACCAATAATTTTTGCTCAACAGCTCAAACAAAATAAAGCTGAGGTTGACTTTAAACTAGCTTGGAACCAGGCATCTTTTACTTATTATAATGTTCCCGAGCTTTTTGCTTGGATCGAGCAAATTAGTAAGCCTTCGTTCTTAGAACGCACAGGAGCTGCGGTAAAAGATTCGATTAATCGTTTAGGTAATGCTATTTCGCCAGGCAATGCAAATTCGCCAAGCAATGAAAATGCAAATCCTGAACAAGAGAAAGAAAAATAAATATCCAACCTAAAAAAAGCACCCCAGGGGTGCTTTTTTTAACTGGTAAAATGTTCAAATTTAAGACTCGAAGCAGCTTGTTGCGCTAGTTCGGCATTTTGCGTTCTCTCATAGAGATGCTCATAGATATACTCTTCGAGATTAACAGGCTGGTTATTTTGATAATAGGTTATTGGAGCTTGATTTTCTTTGCTCTCAACAATAGTCCCGATTTGCTGAATCATTTCGAGTAAGCCAGCTTGGGTAATTACTTGGGTAAATTCTTCTGCCTTGCTTTCGGGTACGGTAAAGAGAATCTGATAATCTTCGCCTCCTTTAAGTGCCATTATCGAAGCAGGGAAAAGTAAAATTTGCTCTGGATCAGTAAGTTGCTCTAGGGGCTCTAAATAAGGATGAGCAGGAAGAGCATCTAAATCTAATTGAGCATGTACCTGACTGGCATTAAGAATATGGCGTAAATCACTATAAAGACCGTCAGAAAGATCCATAGCCGCATTTACATAGCCATGAAAACGCTGAATAAGTTTTACCCAAGTTTGAGGGTGAAGATTTTTTAAAATTAGCGTTTGCGCTAGATCTTGATAAAATGCTTGCTCGGCAGGGCTAGGATTTTTTTCTTGCATAAAGCAAGTATAGTCAGTATTGCTACTTTGAATAAGAGGAAAACGAGCTGACTGATAAATACTTTGACTACTAATTCCTACTTCTAAAGCAGGCCCAAAAGCGGTTAGCGAGCTTGTATAATTAGCAAAGGCTTTGTTATGCATGGCTTCAAGAAGCTTAAAGCCCGCATAGGCACCTCCAAGAGTACCTGTAACATAGATTCGATCGCCAACCTTAGCTCCCGCTCGGGTAAAGGCTTTACCTTGATCAACCGTACCTTGGGCTGTCATGGTAATTGAGGGCTCAGAGCCTTGCACTGTATCTCCACCAATAAGTTTGACATTATAGGTATTTAGAGCATCAAAAATCCCAGCACTAAAGGCTTCGAGCCAAGTGGGATGAGCTTGAGGTAAAGTTAGTGCCAGACTTAACCAAGTAGGTATGCCCCCACAACTAACTATATCAGAAAGATTAGTAATTACACTTTTATAGCCCAGATCATAGGGGTGAATTTCAGGATAAAAGTGTGAACCTTGTACCATGGTATCGGTGGTTACCAGCAGATCATAGCCAGGTTGAATTTGTAAAACCGCACAGTCATCACCTATAGTAATTACTTCGTTTACTTGCTGGTGAGCGTTAGTTTGCCCTTGGGCAAAATACCTAGTTGGGGTTGCTTGAGCAAAATATTGTTTGATAAGAGCAAATTCACTAAGTGCCATAAATTTTTCTCCAAAAGAAAAGTCCTAGAGGCATGCCTCTAAGACTTTAACGTAAATTAGAATAATAATCTAACTTTTACTGTACCTGGGATATCACGTAGTTCAGAGGCAAGTTCACCTACAGTTTTACTATCTGTGTTTACATCTATAACCACATAACCAATATTTGCGTTAGTACTTAAAAATTGCCCCGCAATGTTAATGTTGTTTTTCACAAACACCTGGTTAATTGCATTAAGTACGCCTGGTTTATTGTGGTGAATATGGAGTAAACGAATTGCATTTGAGTGTTCTGGCAGAGTTACTTCTGGGAAGTTTACTGCAGTAGCGGTTGAACCATTGTCTGAGTATTTAATAAATTTAGAAGCAACTTCAGCACCTATATTAGCTTGGGCTTCGGCAGTTGAGCCCCCCACGTGCGGAGTAAGAATTACATTATCAAACTCGCGGAGCGGAGAAATAAATTCTTGCCCTGCTCCTTTTGGTTCTTCTGGGAACACATCAAAAGCAGCCCCACGTAATAAACCTGAGCGTAAGTGAGTTACCGCAGCGTCTATATCAACTACTCGACCACGAGCAGCATTGATTAAAACCGCACCATGCTTGAATTTACTTAGCAACTGCTCGTTAATCATATTAATGGTTGACTCGTTTTCAGGTACATGCAGGCTGACAATATCTGCTGTTTTAACAAGTTCTTCGAGCGAACCCACTTGGGTTGCATTACCCATAGGCAGTTTATTCTCAATATCGAAGAAAATAACTTTAAGACCTATAGCTTCTGCTAAAACTGAAAGTTGACTTCCTATGTGCCCATAACCAATAATCCCGAGAGTTTTACCTCTAACTTCGTTGGCATTAGAAGCTGATTTATTCCAAACGCCACGGTGCACTTCAGCATTAGCCTGAGCGAGGTTACGGTACAGAAGAAGCATTTCCCCTAATACCATTTCTGCTACCGAACGAGTATTACTAAATGGAGCATTAAAAACTACCACGCCGAGTTCGGCTGCTGCTTCTAAGTCTACTTGGTTAGTACCTATGCAAAAACAACCTATAGCAATAAGTTTTTCGGCATGAGCTAACACCTCACGGGTTAAATGGGTACGCGAGCGAATCCCAATAAAATGAGCATCTTTAATAGCTGCTAAAAGTTCTTCACCTTCAAGAGCTTTTTTATGATAGTCAATATTGTAATAACCCGCATTGTTTAAAGTTTCTAGGGTAAGAGGGTCAACTCCTTCTAGAAGGACAAATTTGATTTTATTTTTATCAAGAGATACTTTGCTCATGGTTTAGACTCCGTTTAGGAAGACATTATTTTAAGTAGGTTACATAATCATCGAGGTATTTGCTCGCTTTTTTATCTTCTTTTTCTTTGCGTTCTTTAGCTGTACCCGATAGTAAAAGAGCAACAATTTGGTCATCTGCTTCACAGTTAAAGTATTGGCGCATTGCTGTACCTTGTACCCATTTAGCAGTAATCCACACATTATCATAGCCCATAGCATTAGCTGCTAACTGGATTGCATAGGTAGCACAGCCTGCAGTTACCACTTGTTCCCACACAGGTACTTTTTTATGGTTTGGGTCTACTTTAGCAACAACTGCAATAACTTGCGGGGCACGTTTAGCAAATTTTTGTGCTTTTTCAACAAATTTTTCTGGTAAATCTAGTTCACGACAGCAGTCTAGCATTAGCTCGGAAAGCTTTTGCATTTGCTCTTCACCTTCGAGAACGTAAAAGTGATAAGGTTTTAAAGTCGCGTGATCTGGCACACGCAATGCCGCCCTAAACATTTGCGTTAATTCTTCTTTATTTGGGGCTGGAGCAACAAGTTTTTTTTCTGAGAATCGATTTTGTAAGAGGCTTAAAGCTTCCATGCAAATTCCTTAAATTATTTTATTAGAGAGGAGAGGATAATTTTCCCTATTCTATTATATTAGAAGCGCGTTAAATTTTTGTGACTTTTACTAATATTCGAGCAAAGTCTCGTGCTTAATGGTAAAATATTTGCCAAGCAAAACTAGCAAAGAAATCAGCTTATGCAAAACATTGAAAGCTATAATCTTTTGGTGGCTGGGGCAATTGCTTTTAAACAGCAACGCCATAAACTTGCTTTAACTTATGATTTAGAAAAAGATTTAACTCTCGAAGAATTAGACAAGACCTTTCCTAATCTCGAGCAAATGTTAAGCTTAGATGTGGAGCAAGATGCCGAACAAGTAGTAGCTACCTATAAAAAAATTATTAATTATCCTTGGCTCGAGGCAAGCCAAGAAAACGTTGAAGCTTATAAACTTGACTTACGTCAAATGGTAAAAATTCGCCGGCAAAAAATGGCAAATCTTACCCAAGTAAGTAATTTAGATTTTTACGTCGATAAGTTTTTTGATTATCTGGTTCAAGGTGACACTATTCTAGCCGATTTACGTCGTCACTTAGTGAGTTATAAACTTGCCGATCAAGATAAAGAGTTAAAAAACTCTTATATTCGTCTTGCTCTTAAGCACAATGGGGTAAGAAAAAAGATTTTAGCCGAGGTAGAAGATTTAGATTTATCTACAGGCTACAGCCCAGCTCAACTAGAACAATTATTTGCTCAAGTGAGCCAAACGCCAGTTATTCAGGAAGTTGGTCCTAATAGTGGACGCATGTTTGAGTTACAAAGTCTAGCTCAAAGTGATCGTCGCTTTTTAGACCAAATTAAACGTGAGGCAGTAAAAGGAAGCGACAATAAAGTCGACTTTGAGTTTGAAATAGGCGGTAAAGACTATTATCTTCTTGATACCGAGCTCCCTTCTTTAATGTATGCCTACCCTAATAGTAGTTATCTTAAAGAAGCTCTAGATCAACTTGAGGAACCTTTAAGTAAAGACGATTATAAAATCGCCAGTACTTGTCTAACTGCCCATACAATTGACTATGTTTACAATAAGCGTAAAAAAGACCACGAGCAAATTCTCAGTTGTGCTAGTCGTTTTGAGCAATATGTAAATCTCACTAATGCTCCGCTGTTAATTCGTGCTTATATTGGTTTACTAAATACCCAAGAGTTTACCGAACTGCGAGCAGTTTTAGATAAGTTCTTCCCTGAGATTAACTTTACTTTTGCCAGCCTCTATCAAGCTATTTATAGTCAATTAAGAGCATTTATTGTCCTAAGTAAAAAAGCTAAAATAAGTGCACGCGTAAGAAGTCAGGTTAAATTAGAAACCGAAGATCCAGTTTTTAATGCGATCAATAAAAGTGTAGCAGTTACGCAAAACTTTCAGCAAAGATATAAAGTAATTTACAATTTACTTTACTCGATTTTTGCTGAACAAAGCCAAGAGTATGATCAACACCTTAAAGATCTAGCTCAAGGCTTACAAGGCAAGGCAAGTCAATATGGGCTTTCGCCTCTAGCCACAAGTTATGCTCAAGTGCTGTATGGAGAAAACTACACAGAACGGGCTGGTTATATAGCTTTATACCTTGCCCAAAAAGGTGAGTATCCTACGCACAATTTAATTAAGCTCCTTATTAGCCAAGGTTATCGCGTTGCTTTACCTGTGATGCGTAAAAACTGGGTAATGGTTTTTGCTCCTGTGCGTTCGCTTGACTATAATGACCCACGTTATTACCAAAAAAATAAGTATGGTTTAATAGAGCCAGTAATTGGTGGGGATAACCCTCTGGTGCATAACTCAGATTTACTCGTTGTAGCTACCCCTGTAGTTGCGTTTGATAAGCAATTTAACCGTATAGGTATGGGCGGTGGTTATTATGACAAGCTTTTTGCTTACTATACCAAAGTTAATCTCAATGTATTACCAGACGGTATTCTTGGCGTTAATAGTCCGATTACGCCTGACTTTGTTGGCTTAGCTCATGCTTGGCAAGAAGTACCTTATTGTTACCCTCATCAAGGAGATTTAGTGCTTAATTCATTAATTATTAATGACTTAAGTCCAATAACAGCAACTGAAGCCTTTAAAATTTCGTTCCAAGATAAGGGCATTCTCAGTGCTTACCTTGATTTAGCTAAACAATATAAGTACTATAAAGAAGCGAGAACTAATAAAGCTCGTATTAAACAAAGTATTGTCGTAGATCCTCAATTGTCTCAAGCTTATCTCGATAACTTTAGAAGCGAAAATGAAGCTTATCAAGAGAATCTTGAACGCCTCAGTCAAGCTTATGCTCAAGAATATGAGCTTGTTGATCCTTATTGTCATAAAGTAAGTGTTCGTCCGCAAACAGCATATCTTGAAAGCGAGGATCAGAGTTAATTAACTAAAATAAAAGTCCGCAACTTGTTAGTTACGGACTTTATTTTTTGTTGTATTTTTATTTTCTTTGCTTTGGCTTTTGCTTTTTTTTGCTTTGGCTTTTGCTTTTTTTTGCTTTGGCTTTTGCTTTTTTTGCTACTTTTTATTTCTTTTTTGCTTTTGCTTTAACTAAGCAAATTTATTGAGTTGACGCACTATTTCAAAGAGGCACACCCCAGTGGCAACCGAAACATTTAAAGAAGAAACTATTCCTGCCATAGGAATTTTTACCAGAGCATCACAGTTTTCGCGCGTAAGACGACGCATACCTTTACCTTCGTTGCCCATTACTAGAGCTAGACCTGTGTTCGGGAATTGATACTGATAAATATTCTCTTGTGCTTCACCTGCTGTACCTACGATCCACACGCCATAGGTTTGCAGACGTTTTAAAGTACGAGCAAGGTTAGTTACTTTAATTACCGGTAAAACTTCTGAAGCCCCTGAAGAGATTTTTCTTGCTACTGCCGTAAGGCTAGCACTTTTATCTTTAGGAATAATTACTGCGTCTACGCCTGCAGCTTCGGCACTACGTAAACAAGCCCCGAGATTGTGCGGATCGGTAATGCCATCAAGAATTAAGAAAAATGGTTTTTCTTTTTGACTCACAATTTCTTCAATGTGATTTTCACCAAACTCTTCGAGCTTACGTACCAGAGCTATTACCCCCTGATGTACGGCATCTTCGGGAACAAATTGTTCAATTTTTTCTTTACTACTTGGCGTAGCTTTAATATGCAGTTTTTCTAATTGAGCTAAGAGATTCTGTAAACGTTGATCTTGACGTTCGGCAACATACACTACTTCAACAATGGCTTTAGGACGTGCCACTACTAAAGCTTCAATGGCATGGAAACCAAAAATAACTGAAGCTGACATAAAATAAATATCCTTGAAAATCTAAAAATTATTTGCTCATTTAGTATACCTTAAAAGCTAAATAAAGTCATTGACGGAAAAAAATTTAAGCGTATAGTAAAAGCAAGAATATGCCTAAAAAAGGCAATTTTTTCCAATAAAAATTGACCAAGGACAGATTTTTTCAACTTTTAGACGTAATTTCTACTAAAATTTGTTATAATATAAGTATTGAGAGATAAAAATTCTCCTACGATTTATCTAAATGAATTTTTAAACAACCACTTAAACCCGAGCACAGTTGTTCGAAAATCATTGCAAAAATAGAGAATTAAAGTTATGACAAAACATATTAATCCATATATCGAACACGGACAAAAAACTTTAAATATTAAAAAAATGACCGTATCTGTGCCAATCGAAATTTACGAAACAATTCAATCAGAACGTAAACGTCGTATTGACAATAAAATGCGTCATGCTACAGCATCTGAACTTCTATGTGAAGCTTTTGCTCATGCTTTTACCGGTCAACCGTTACCTACTGATGAAGAATTATTCCGTTATGTTTCTAAAGCAAAAGCGGAAAAATATGAGTTATTACGCAAAAAAAATCGTGATGACAATATCAATAGTGCAATGATGGTTGCCGAAAGCTATGTTGGTGTACCTGAGTTCCGTGAACATTTACTCAATATCTTAAAACATGAAATGAGCTCTAATGAGAAAATGATTCATATTTATCGTTTAGTAAATCTTTTACTAACCTATGTAATCTCAGATACTATGTCACCTTATTTACTTCGTAAAGAATCACAAAACTATGTTGAATCAATTGAAAAAGCTAATAAGTATAAAGACTTCTTAGACTTTATCGATTACAACGTACAAAGTGCTAATCTTTATGCTAACTCAGCTCGTGAAGTACAAAAAGTATTACATCAACTCGCTGAGAGAAAAAATAAATAAAATAAAAGACCTAGTCAAAAAATGACTGGGTCTTTTTTTTGTTTTTAATCTTGTTGAGCAAGTTTATATTTAAGGTAAGCAAAGGCATCACGACACATTTGCTCGAGGCCATATTGGGCTTTAAAGCCTAAAACCTGCTCCGATTTATCCGTAGCAGCATAGCTAGTTGGTAAGTCACCAGGACGACGCGGACCATAAACTACTTTAATAGGACGATCTGACTGAGTAATAAAAGCTTCTACTACTTGTTTTACCGAGTAAGGATGACCTGTGCCCAGATTAAAAACTTGGTTATTTTCTTCTGGGTGGTTGTCTAGGTAATGTAAAGCTTTAATATGCCCATGCACTAGATCCATAATATGAATATAGTCACGTTCAGCAGTACCGTCGGCAGTTGGATAATCTGTTCCAAAAATAGTTAATTGCTCTTGTTTGCCAAGGTACACATCGTACAGAGCAGGGAAAATATTAAAAGGACGAGCATATTCTTCGCCAATTTTGCCTGATGGATGTGCTCCGACTGGATTGAAGTAGCGTAAACGTATAGCTCTTAATTTAGAGCTGTTTACCGCATCTTCGAGCATATATTCACAAGTGATTTTACTTTGCCCATAAGGGTTAGCAGCTCGAGAAATTAGAGCATCTTCGCGACATGGAATAGGATTATTACCGTACACCGTAGCTGTCGAACTAAAGATTAAGTCATGCACTTGATATTTTTCCATACAAGCAAGGAGTACCTGGAGCCCGCCCACATTATTTTGATAATATTTGAGAGGGAAGGCAACACTTTCACCTACAGCTTTTAAAGCGGCAAAGTGAATTACTTGATCTATTTGGTATTGCTCAAATACTTGTTCGAGATCCCAAGCCTTAGTTACATCCCCAACTACTATATGGAGATTGGCATTTTCTTGCTCGCTAAGAATACTACGAATATTTTTACTAAAAGTTAGTTTGGCATTATAGAGATTATCAAAAATAATAACCTTATAACCGAGTTGAGCCAGGGTAACACTAGTATGCGAGCCGATATAGCCTAAGCCACCAGTTACCAGAATTGTTTTTTGCATAATTAAGTAAATTAGTTAATTTTGTCTTGATTATAACATATAGCCCAGAGCTTAACTAAAAATGCGCTCAAAGTCCTTGAGGCTCAGAATTTCAATGCGTTGATTTTCTTCAATAGCTTCACGCATATACTCTTGGTTTTGGTTTTCAATATCAAAAACAAAAACTACTTGAGCATGATTAGGATTTTGCACATAAGTAACTTCGAGGCTCTCTAAAGAATCAAGGACTTCTTGATAGCTTAAATAAGGATGACGCCCGATAAAAGAAACGCTATAGTTTTTTAGGTTATCACGGTTAATTAAAACAGGCGTACTTTGGGAAAAAATATCATCCATAAGAGCTTCTAAGCTCGTTTGACTATATTCTTGCTCATAGAGTTTTTTCTTAGCCCCATTAAAAGTATCTAAGAACTCTTGGGCTACAGCCACTTTTTGGGCTTGAACCTTAACCCCAAAAGGATCTTCACTTTCGAGTTTTGCTCGTTTTTGGGCAATTTCTTGCTCTAACTCATCAACTACCCCCAGTTGTTGACGTTTACTTAAGGTTTCTTGATCCTTGTCGTTTAAGGTATTTTGAGCAACCCCAGCATCAAGAAGTTGCCATAAAATTTCTTGGTTCCTTTCTTGACTAAAAGTGTGATAAATTTTCCGTGATAAGTCTTCGGGAACCTTATATTTGACAAACTCTTGAGCAAAGTCTACGGCAGTAGCGTAATTCTCGATATATCTGAACATGGTTTGGGCATTTTTGAAAAAGCGACAAATGCGTACAAGCATAGCTGCGTCATCTAACTCTTTAAAGTTACATGCATATACGGCTTGCCCGAGGCTAAGATCAGCAGTTTCTTGCACTTGTTGAGCAAAAATTGGAGCTATATGGCGCAATTGCGGATGCAGAGCTAAATCCTCAGAGCTAAAGTAGAGAATTTGTTGTACATGCACGAGCTTATAAGCTTTTACCAGTTCGACAAAATCAGCAAGGTTAGCTTGGACTATTGGCAGATTTAAACCTAAATTACTTGCTAAGCGGCTAAGCTTGTCTTTAATTGTTTGATCAAGAGTTTTTGCTGTAACCTTTTCTACTTGGCGATAAGGAGTTGGAGCTTGAGAAGCTATGGCTCCTATAGGTGCCGTACGACGCTTATTGTTAAAGCTAAAATTACTTCCTAGCCCTTGTCCTCGGCTTGGCTCGTGGCTCGCAGAGTTTTGTAAAATAGGAGGCAACTGCTCATAAGGCACACTAGCTTTACGAGCCTTGTCTAGACCGCGACTAAAGTCTATCCGTTGATAGTCATTGCCCGCAAAGGTTACTTGCTGATAAAACTCTATATCCTTGCTTAATTCAGGGCAAAGAAAATCATAGGTAAATTCTGAGCGTTCGGCATTTTCGAAATAGCCTGCATAGCCACGATAGATTTCCGGTTTTAAGAGGTATAAGTACTCTTTTGCACGCGTAATTGCCACATAAAAGAGACGACGTTCTTCTTCGAGCTCTTTATCACTTTCAGATAAAGGACTTGGCATGGTTTTATCACAAAAGTCAGGTAAATACACATGCTTCCATTCGAGCCCTTTTGCCCTATGAATGGTCGAAAGAATTACTCCTTTTGGAGTATTAGGATCCTTGCCAAGGTTAACTTGATCTAAAAAGTTTTGTTGAATAAACTGACGCTGAATATAGAGGTTACGTAACTCAAGATCGGTCAGATTCCCGTGTTGTAAACGTAAAAAGTCAAGTTCGGTAGCTTCAGTTTCTTCGTCATCAAGAATTTGCGGCGTATAGTTAGAAGCTAGATCATAGAGAGCTTGAATATTCTCTAAGCGACTTTCGGCATTATCTTTTTTAGCTTTAAACCAGTTTTCTAAATCAAAAATCCGTGCTGTGTGTTTAATTGTATCTTCAATAGTTGCGGTGAAGGAAAAGTGTCTTACTTCTTCAATACGCTCAATAAACTCTTGCAGGTTTTGTCGAGCGACAGTAATGCTTTTCCAAAGCATCGAAATGTAATCACGGGCAGCAAGGTAATTTGGCAGTCCAAGTTGACGTCCCAGTTCATTAATTTGGCTAATTACCTTAGGTCCTACTTTAGCTACCAGATTTTCTACCAAGTAATTAAAAGATTCATTGGCATTAGGATTATTTACTAAAGTAAGAATATGCATAATAATTTTTACTTCCAGACGATTAAAAAACTCGGCTGAAGTTTTAAATTCGTAAGGAATTTTATGCTGAATTAAATATTGCTCAAAGTTTTGTAAGATTTTATTATTTCGCGCCAGAATTGCCGCATCGGTAAACTCACCATGGCGCAGTAAATCTTGGGCAATAAGTTCACCCTGGATATTATCTTGCCCTTGCACTTCGAGATAACGCACAGGAGTATTCTTGCTACTAGCTTTGGTCGCTTGTAGGACTTTAATATTATCTTCTTTATAGAGATTAATAATATGGTTGGCCATATTAAGAATACTTGGCGAAGAACGATAGTTATACTCAAGTTTATAAACTTGTACGTCCTTGATTTCGCGTTCAAAGCGAAGTAATAGCGTTACATTCGAGCCCCTAAAGCCATAAATAGCCTGGTCATCATCACCAATCATGGCAACGCGATTATACTCAGGATTCTGGAGCAATTTTATCAGCTCATATTGCAGATTATTAATATCCTGACACTCATCGACAATCAGATAGGTAAAGCGTTTTTGTAAGCTTTTTAATACTTGCGGATTGTTTTTGAGGAGCTTGTAAGTTTTTATGAGGTAATCGGTAAAGTCAACAAGGTTATTGTCGATTTTATATCTATGATAGAAATCAAAAACTTTTTTGAAGCTATCATACAGAGAGATATCGCCTGCACTTACACTCTCAGGGTTTTCATCATCAAGTTTAATAGAGGCTTTTTGATAGTCTCTAAAAACTTGGTTAAAAATTTGCATGTTAAATTCATTATCAATAATATAGGTTTCGCGAATAGTATTAATAATGTTTAAAATGCTTCCTGGATTGAGTCCTTGTTTTTCAAAAGTTTCGTTGAGTTTATTTTGTTTTAAAAACTCGCGAATTCGACTTTTGGCAGTTGCTTCTTCAAGATTGGTAAAGTTAGGGCGAATATCATCGTTTAATTTGTCGATATTATTGCGTAAAATACGCCCAAAGAGCGAGTGAAAAGTTCCTATATAGCACTGCCGTAATTGACTTTCATTAAAGTTAGGATTATGTTTTTTGAGTTGCCATAATAAGCGATCGCGCATTTCTTTGGCAGCAGCATTAGTAAAGGTTGTAGCAAAAAAGCTATGTAGGGTAATTTGGTTATTAATAATTAAGTGAGCTATCCGGGCAATAAAAGATGAAGTTTTACCCGTACCTGCCCCCGCTAAAACTAATGCGTTTTCAAGGGGAGACAAGACAAACTTAGCTTGTTGTGGGTTGAGCTGATTAAACATAATTATTCTGAGGTAAAAATACTAATTGGGGTTACTTGTCCAGTAAACTTAAGGGTTTGTTTGCATTTAAGGCAAATGTATTGTCTTTTACCCTTTTGAATATTATTGTGACGAATGATTTTTAATTTATGTTCTTTATTAGCACAGGCACAATGATAGTGATAATAATTTCCTTTTTTAGGCTCAAGATTTTTTAAAGTTTGGCGCAAAGAAGCTTGTTGGCTTTGTAAGCGTTGGCTAATTTGCTCTTCTTGACTAATCTGAAAGGTAGCCTTGCCCGTACTGCCGAGCATTTGGGCTAAGATCTGAAAGACTAGATCATGTCCTGAGGCATATTTACGCGGAATTATTTTTTCTCGATAGAGATAATGTTGCACTACATGCGCCATTTCATGGGGTACTACATCATCAAGATATCTTTGTTGTTCAAGAATTATGGTAAAGATATGAAAAGATAAAGTGTGATCCCCTGGGCAAAACCAACCTACCGAACGCGTATGGTGTTTATGGAATTCGATTTTAGGAAAAGTAAATTCTTGCCTAAAGGCAAACAAGTCTAAAGCTAAATTATAGACTTCGAGACATTTTTTAATTACTTTTTGTTGCCAGTGGGCAACATGCACCCCTTGATCTTTGACAGGATATTCTTGTAAAAGCTTAACTAAAACTACCTCTTTATTACGCCAAGGCTTGGTCGGGGGATTAAGCTTGCGTTCACAAGCTTGGCGCACAAAGGTAGCAAACTTTTGACTGACCTTTTGGGCGTTAGTTAGCCATTTTTGCATTTGCGGAGTAAAGTTCTCAGTTGACATTTTCTTTCTAATTGTTAATTGTTCGCAATCAAAGCCATTTTTGTCTCTTTACAACAAAAATCTGCTTGCCAATTGCTTGGCACTGTGTAAATATTGTTATAATGATTTTAAATCATCTTTACATAAAGTAATTGATGAGAAGATAAATTTATTATTAGAGTGGATATAACCTGGGCCTGTGCTTAGGTTATTTTTTTGGTAAAAAATAAAGAGGCCTTAGCCTCTTTATTTTACTTTATTTTGCATGATTTTTTAAATCATTATTAATAGCTTGCAGTGAAGCTTTAGCATCACCAAAACACATAGATGCATTTTCGCGATAGAATAATGGGTTAGGTACGCCAGCATAGCCCGAAGCCATAGAACGTTTAAACACTACTACATGTCCAGCTTCCCAAACTCTTAATACAGGCATGCCTGCAATAGGTGAGTTAGGATCAGTTGCTGCTGCAGGGTTAACTGTATCATTAGCTCCGATTACTAATACTACATCTGTATCGGCAAAATCATCGTTAATTTCATCCATGCCTAGAACTATATCGTAATCTACATTAGCTTCGGCAAGGAGAACGTTCATGTGTCCTGGTAAACGTCCAGCTACTGGGTGAATCGCAAAACGAACATTTTTTCCTTGAGCTTTAAGTATATCTACAAGCTCTGAAACAGGATATTGCGCTTGAGATACAGCCAGACCATAGCCAGGAGCAATAATAATGTTATTCGCGTTTTCGAGCAGAGCTGCTACATCACTTGGTGTAGATTCAACTACAGTACCTTCAGGCTCAGCACTAGCTTCAACCTTAGTAAAGTCACCTGCAAGGATATTAAAGAGGCTACGGTTCATAGCTTTACACATAATGTAAGAAAGAATAGAACCAGAAGCTCCAATTAACGCCCCTGTGATAATAAGGATTTTACTATTGAGTAAGAAACCAGCTGCCGCTGTTGACCAACCTGAGTAAGAGTTAAGTAAAGCAATTACTACTGGCATATCTGCTGCCCCAATTGAACCTACCACATGATAAGCGAGGAATGCAGTTAGCACTAGAAGTAAGAAAATGAAAAACAGGTTGTTAAGTTGGAAGTACCAAATAGAAACAGCTAAAAGAAGAATAATTAAAGCCGCTGTAGCTAAATGTGGACGACTAAAGTGAACACGATAAAGCTTAATACCAGATAATTTAGCATAAGCTACCATAGAACCCACAAAAGTAAAGAGACCTATAATAATACTTAAGGCAACTAAAACCGAGTTAATGTTTTGGAAAACCACTAGCTCGCTTGGATCTACAAGCTCGAGAGGAGCCTTAAATTTATAAGAATTTACAGCAATAATCGTTGCTAGTAATCCTGACAGCGAGTTTAAGAGAGCTACTAATTGTGGAATCTCGGTCATAGCTACAGTTTTTGCTCGCCATAAGCCTACCACAAATGAAGAAGCTAAAGCTAGTAACACTAGCACTAGCCACCAAGACCAACCCCCTTCAATTAAAGCCGTTACCACAACTAAACCTATACCTACAGCCCCAAGGAGATTACCTAAGAAAGCTGTTTTATGCTGCGATAAACGTACAATACTTAAAATAATTAAGAAGGCTGCCAGAATATACATGGCTAAAGGATTAAAGGGCATTAAAAAGCCAATTATTAGAGCAATAGTGGCAATAAAGTAAATAGAAGTCTTTGTCATTTTATTTACCACCTTGATCTTTGTCTTTTTTAATAAACATACTTAGCATACGATGAGTTACAGCAAAGCCTCCAAAAATATTTAAGCCCCCGAGGAATACCCCAATAAGAGCTAGAAGTTTAGCTAATACCCCAAACTCTACACTACTCACTTGATAGATAGCCCCGATTACCACAATTCCCGAAAGGGCGTTAGTAAGCGACATAAGTGGCGTATGGAGAGCACTATGTACATTCCAGATTAGGAAATAACCTAGAACACTTGCTAACATAAAGATATTTAAGTCGGCAACAAAGCTTGCTGGTAAGAAAGAAGTTAAGTAGAGATATACTAAAAATGCCAGAGCTAAGCCTACCGTTTGCCAGATTAGTTTACGAGCTAAAGTTTTTGCATCAACTTGCGGTTTAGCAGGAGCTGCTTTGGCTGTTTCTTTTGGAGCAGCCGAAACACTAATTGGCGGTGG
Source organism: Psittacicella melopsittaci (assembly GCF_003585925.1). GTDB lineage: Bacteria > Pseudomonadota > Gammaproteobacteria > Enterobacterales > Psittacicellaceae > Psittacicella > Psittacicella melopsittaci. The sequence continues at coordinate 11,605 of NZ_NRJH01000030.1, read as the reverse complement.
TGGATATAAAAGACTAGCTTGACCTTTTTCACCATCAGTTAAGGTCACAAGCATATTACGTACAATTACATCACTTTGCTCGAGCTGATATTGTCCATTTTTCTCTGGCGTAATTAAGCTAAGAAGGTTCACAAGGTTATTAGCATAAAGCTCAGAAGCTTGATTACCTAATAGCGATTGGTAGTTAGTGTAACCTACTACTTTAACGCCATTATCCGTAGTAACTACTTGCCCTGCTTGGGTATAAGCACAGTTACCACCAGTAGCCGCAGCTATGTCAATAATTACCGAACCAGGTTTCATGCTATCAACCATTTCTTTGGTAATTAGCAATGGAGCCTTGCGTCCAGGAATAGCAGCAGTAGTTATAATGATATCTACTTCTTTTGCCTGAGCAGCATAGAGTTCGGCTGATTTACGATCAAACTCTTCTGAAGTACTACGCGTATAACCGTCATTAGTTTTTTGTTGTTCTATATGGCCTATAGTTAAGAACTGAGCCCCCATAGATTCAACTTGTTCTTTTACTTCAGGACGAGCATCAAAAGCACGTACTATCGCCCCAAGGTTTTTTGCTGTCCCTATGGCAGCTAGACCAGCTACTCCAGCCCCAATTACTAATACTTTGGCAGGAGCAATTTTACCTGCAGCCGTAATTTGTCCATTTAAAAAACGACCAAACTGAGCCGCTGCTTCAACAACCGCTCGGTAACCAGCAATATTAGCTAAAGATGAGAGGGCGTCCATGGCTTGGGCACGAGAAATACGTGGCACCATGTCCATAGCTAAACTTGTAATATTTTTTTCTTGTAGTGCAGTTACAAGCTCAGTGTTTTGCGCTGGATAAAGAAAACTAATTACTGTAGCTCCCTCTTTTAACAGAGCTACTTCATCTCGCTCTAAAGGATTAACCGCTAATAAAATATCAGCTTGATAAACTTGTTCGCGAGGAACTACAGTAGCACCAGCCTCAATGTACATTTGGTCAGGATAAGTAGAAGCTTGACCAGCTTCGCTCTCAATCACTACTTGGTAACCTAATTTTTTTAATTTACTTACACTAGTAGGAGTTAGAGCGACTCTTTTTTCGTTGGCTTGTATTTCTTTACGAACACCAATTTGCATAGAAAAGAATCCTTAAGATCTAACTTAATGAGTAAAGATAAAAAAGTACCTAATATAGGTATTTGATTATTATAAAATGAGCCAGAGAAAAAGTTAAAAATTTTCTTCAGTTTTGTGACTTTTGACCAATTTTAGGCTAGTTTTTTACTTTTGCCCTAAGAGCGAGTAAAAATGTTAGGAAAACTGTCAAATGTTAGTAAATTTTGTAATTTATTGTATTTTAATCTTGCAAATGATAGACTTTGCCAAAGGAATAGGTAGAAAAAGGTAAGGGATTGATTATTTTATTGAAGCAGAGAAGAAGTGAAGCAAGGAGAAGGGAAAAAGCAGGGGGCAAGAGGGAAGTATTTTTTTAAAAAGGCATAAATATGGCAATAAAAAAGGGGATGAAAATCTTTTCATCCCACAGTGGTTACTTATGTTTGATTTGGCTTGTCTTCAATATGAAGAAGGTATTCTTTTCTAAGCTAAACTTAGAAAGGAAAATACGGTTCTTTTATTAGGAGCCAGACCTAATAAGTCGAATTCTGTTTTCTTTTCTAATCTCTATATAAATATAGTACCAAAGAAAAAGCGTTTTGTATAGAGGGAAAACAAATATTTTTTTAGGCAAAAATCGCAAATTTGCTTAAGAGTAAGCGTAAATTTTATTCTCTTGCTTAACTTAAACTGATGATTTTTATTGAGAAAAAAGAAAAGTAAAGGGCTGAAAAAAGGTAAAATTGGCCATAAATAGCCCACAAAAAAAATTTACATTTTTTTAGCCGTAATTGCAAATGTTAGTAAAGTTGATAAATCATACTATCAAATGAAAGGAGAAATATAGCCATTTGCCTATATAGAACTTAATTTTTTAGCAAAATTTTAATAAAAATATTAATAAAAAATTAATTAAGCAAAAAAATAGCCATTAAATAAGCTAAAAATAGAAATTATTAAGTAAAAACAGCAATTAACTCAGTCAAAAATAGCAATTAACTAAGCTAAAAATAGACAATAATTAAGTAAAAAACAGAAATTAATTAAGCAAGAACGGAAATATTTAAGTAAAAAGCACAAATTAACTAAGCAAAAAATCTCCCCCTAAAAAAAATAAGTTAAGCAAAAATTATCCCCCAAAAATATCTAACATTCAATTCTTGGTTAATTAGCTAAATAAGCGATTTTTTGCGTAAAAAAAGAGAGGCCTAGTGCCCCTCTTTTTTATTTGCTTATTCAGCGGTGAAGTACATGTTAAATACACGACGAGTATTATTATCTACTACAAGACCTTGTAAGTTTTTCACTGTAGCATAAGAATCTAACGGTGAGAAAATTGGCACAGCTGGAGCTTCACGAATGAGAATATCGTTCATTTTTTGGTAAATAGCAAATCTTTGTTCTACAGTTTTAGTGTGGAACAGATCTTGCCATAATTTATCATATTCTGGTGAATTGAATTTACTGCGGTTAATTGGGTTGTCACTTGTCCAAATACCGTAGAACGTAGATGGTTCATAGTAGTCTGCACCCCAACCTGAACGATAGAAAGTATAAACATCGCGTTGACGGTTAGATAAGAAAGTAGACCATTCAGCATTGGTTAGCGTAGTTTGTACCGCATTACCAAACGCTTGTCTTAATTGCGCTTGAATTGCAATTGAAGACATTTTATACATTTCATTGGTATTGTACGCTATCTCAAATTTTAATGGGTTTTTTGCATTATAACCAGCTTGAGCTAAGAGTTCTCTTGCTTCTTTTAAGCGTTGTTCATATGGTTGATCAAAATAAGGTGCTTGTTTTAAGTTATCAGCCACCCCAGGTAAAGCTTTTGAAGCATATACTGAAGTTGCTTGCACACTATTACGGAACACTTTATTTTGCAGATCTTGGGTATTAATTGCTAATAAAACAGCCCTTCTTACTCTTAGATCATCAAATGGTGGTCTACTTAAGCTAAAGCCATACCAAATTGTATATGAACCTGGTGCTTCTAAGATTTTATAGTTGTTATCTTTTTCGAGCGAAGTACGAATTGCTGGCGTACTTAGCTTAAAGGCATGTAAATCACCTGCTTGTAAACGTTTATAAGCATCATTAGCATTACGGATGATCATAAAGTTAGCTTCGGTGATCACTGTATTTTTTGCATTCCAGTATTTTTCATTTTTAACGATTACGTATTTTTCATTAGGTACGGCTGTTTTTAATAGGTAAGGTCCATTGGTCACATAGTTATCAAAGTTTGGCCAAGTCCCCGCTTTAACTAAGTGTGTAGGTACTGGAGCTAAGACAATACGCGTGGTCGCGTCTAAGAACCAAGGCACTGGAGTTTCTAAAGTTACTTCAAGAGTATAATCATCTACTGCTCTTACCCCAAGTTGGCTTTTATCTACTTTACCTTCGATAATAGCACGAGCATTTTTAACACCGAGGTCACCTAAGTAAAATGAATACTCAGAAGCAGTTTTTGGGTCTACTAAACGTTGCCATGAGGTAACAAAGTCATGTGCCGTTACCGCTACGCCATCAGACCAGGTTGCATTACGCTGTAATTTAAATGTCCATACTGTAAAGTCATCTGAGTGGCTCCAAGATTGAGCGATACCTGCTGTTAGATTACCATGTTCATCATAGGTAGTGAGAAGATCAAAAAGATTTGAAGTAAGTTGTGAACCGATAGTATCGGTAATTAAGTTTGGGTCGAGTGTTGGTGGGTTATCTGCTAATTCAATATAGAGAACTTGTTTATCGGCAAGTTTAGTGCCTTGCGGTACATTTGCTGCAAATGAATTTTGCGTTGCTAGCATACTAGCTGCCACCAAAGTCAAGCTTAACCCTTTACAAAACCATTTAATCATAAATTGTCCTTTTCTTGATTATTATATTTATCTTTATCACAGCTCTAGAAGTATGATTTAAAACCATATTTTTAAAGCAAAAAAAATAAAGGGTATAAATTTATCTTAGCAGAAAAATTGTCCCGTCAAGAAAAAATTTAACAAAAAATGATCTTTTTTTGTACTTTTTGTGAGCAGTTGAACAAAATTTAGGCAATTTAAAGCAAAAAAAAAGAAGCCGAAGCTTCTTTTTTTTTAATTATTAATCAGCAGTGAAATACATGTTAAATAGACGACGTGTATTATCATCTACCACTAAACCATAAAGATTTTTCACAGTAGCATATGAATCTACTGGTGAGTAGATAGGCACAGCAGCTGCTTGATCAGCAAGAATATCATTCATTTGCTGATAGAGAGCAAATCTTTGTTCGTTAGTTTCAGTACTAAAGAGATCACGCCAGAGTTTATCATATTCTGCCGAATTAAATTTACTATCGTTAAGTGGGTTGTTTGATGTCCAGATACCATAGAACGTAGATGGTTCATAGTAGTCTGCACCCCAACCTGAACGGTAGAAACTATATACACCAGCTTGACGGTTAGATAAGAAAGTAGCCCATTCGGTATTAGTTAAAGTCGTTTGTACGGCACTACCAAATACTTGTCTTAATTGTCCTTGAATAGCAATCGCTGACATTTTATACAGCTCATTGGTATTGTAGGCAATTTCAAATTTTAATGGATTACTTGCTGAATAACCAGCTTCTTCAAGTAATTTTTTCGCTTCGGCAACACGTTGTTCATAAGGTTGCTCAAAGTAAGCTGCTTGTTTTAAGTTTTCTTTAACTCCTGGTAAAGCACTAGAAGCATACACTGAAGTTGCTTGTACGGTATTACGGAATACTTTATTTTGTAAATCTAAAGTATTAACCGCGTACAGAATAGCTTTTCTAGTATTTAGATCATTAAATGGTGGTTTGTGATGGCTAAAAGAGAACCACACGGTATATGAACCTGGAGCTTCAAGTACTTTAAAGTGAGTATTACCTAAGAGAGCTTGACGTAAAGCTGGAGTTGTTAATTTAAAGGCATGAAGGTCACCAGCTTGTAAACGTTTGTAAGCATCATTTGCATTACGGATTACAAGGAAGTTAGCTTCAGTTAATACGGTTTTGTCAGCATTCCAGTAAGCATCATTTTTAACTAGAGTGTATTTTTCATTTGGCACTGATTGTTTTAAGGTATAAGGACCATTTACAACATAATTTGAGAAGTTAGGCCATTTACCTTCTTTAATAAGATGCGTAGGTACTGGAGATAATACAATTAGAGAAGTAGCTTCAAGGAACCATGGTACAGGTGACTCTAAAGTAACTTCTAAAGTATAGTCATCAAGAGCTTTAACCCCTAATTGACTTTTATCTAATTTACCTTCACTGATTTCTTTAGCATTTAAAACGCCTAGGTCACCTAAGTAGTAAGAATACTCAGATGCTGTTTGTGGATCAACTAAACGTTCCCATGAAGTAACAAAGTCTTGTGCTGTAACAGGAGTACCGTCAGACCATTTAGCTTGTGGACGTAATTTAAATGTCCAAACTTTAAAATCAGGAGTATGAGTCCAAGATTCAGCAGCACCTGGGATTAATTTACCATACTCATCATAAGTGGTTAATTGATCGAAAAGGTTCGACGCAATTTGTAAACCAATATTTTCGTTAATTAAGTTTGGATCTAGTGAAGCTGGGTTATCTGAAAGCTCAATATTTAGAACTTGTTTTTCAGCTAGTTTTGTTCCTTGAGGAACATTAGCTGCCATTGAATTATTTGCTACAAGTAAACTGGTAGCAAGCAAGGTTAAACCTAACCCTTTACAAAACCATTTAGCCATAATTAGTTCTCTCTTATTTTGATTTATAACTCAGTGTATTTGTCTATATTAACAGAAAAAAGTTCAAATGGAAATGTAAAAAACTTAAAATTTAGTTCTTCCCTGAGTTATTTTGGCTATTCGGCTGTATAGTAAACGTGCACTAAACGACGCGTTATGTTATCGAGAACTAAGCCTTGCAGATTTTTAACTGTTGCCCAAGAGTCGAGAGATACATATAAAGGTACAGCAGCTGCTTGATCTATAAGCAGATCATTTAAGCGTTGGTAAAGAGCAAATCTTTGTTCAAGATTTTGGCTAGCATAAAGATCTTGCCAAAGTTGGTCATATTCTGGTGAATTAAATTTACTATCGTTTAAAGGATTATATGAAGTCCAGTTAGCATAAAAGGTTGAAGGTTCATAATATGCTGGTGACCAACCCGAACGATAGAAAGCATATTCTCCACTACGACGATTAGCTAAAAAAGTTGCCCATTCGGCATTGGTTAAAGTCGTTTGTATGGTATTACCAAATACTTGTTTTAATTGAGCTTGAATCGCTATGGCAGCTAATTTATGGTTTTCGTTAGTGTTATAAGCTATCTCAAACTTTAATGGATTAGAGCTTGAGTAACCAGCTTGAGCTAAAAGTTGTTTAGCTTCTTCAACTCTTTGGCTATACGGTTGATTAAAATAAGGAGCTTCTTTTAAGTACTCAGTTACCCCAGGAAGAGGTGGAGAAGCAAAAATCGAAGTTGCTTGCACACTATCACGAAAAACTTTAGTTTGTAAATCTTGGGTATTAATTGCTAGTAAAATAGCTCTTCTTGCATCGCGATTATCAAATGGAGCTTGGTTATTACGGAAAGCAAACCAAGTGGTATATGAACCTGGAGCTTCATGCACTTTAAAGTTATCATTTTTCAGCAGAGCTTGACGTAAACTTGGCGTACTTAGACGAAATGCGTCGAGGTCACCAGCTTGTAAACGTTTATAAGCATCATTGGCATTACGAATAATCACAAAGTTTGCTTCAGTAAGGACAGTATTTTTAGCATCCCAATATTGCTCATTTTTACGAAGGGTATATTTTTCATTAGGTACTGCTTGAGCTAAAGTAAATGGTCCATTTACCACGTAGTTAGAGAAATCAGGCCATTTGCCAGCTTGTACTAAATGCGTAGGTACTGGCGATACTATAACTAAGGCTGTTGCCTCTAAAAACCAAGGAGTTGGAGTTGATAGAGTCACCTCAAAGGTTAAATCATCTACTGCTCTCACCCCGAGGAGGTTTTTATCAAGTTTACCTTCGCTAATATCTTTGGCATTTAACACGCCAAGGTTACCTAAGTAAAACGAATATTGCGAAGCTGTTTCAGGATCAACTAATCTTTGCCAAGAGGTTACAAAATCTTGGGCAGTTACAGGAGTACCGTCTGACCACTTTGCATCAGGACGGAGCTTAAATGTCCAAGTTTTAAAATCTTCACTATGACTCCAAGATTGAGCAGCTCCCGCAACTATCTTACCATTTTCATCATAGGTAGTTAATGGATCAAATAAGTTAGTAGCAATTTGGAAACCAATAATTTCGGTAATTTTATTTGGATCTAAAGTACCTGGGTTATCACCAAGCTCAATATTTAATACTTGTTTTTGAGCTAGTATTGTTCCTTCAGGTACATTAGCTGCTTGAGTATAAGTGGTGCTAGTTAAAAGGCTAGTAGCTAAGAGTGTATAGCTTAAACCGCGACAAAATAATTTAATCATAATCTAATCTCTGCTGGGGAATAAAAGGAAATACCTAAGAATATTTTTTATTTTATTTTTCATTAGTGTATTTATTTATATATTAGCATAATTTTCCAAATAGATGCCAATATATAAAAAGAATATTTTTCCTTTTTCCTTTTTTTCTCGATTTGCAGGGATTTTTTTGTTGCGATTTTTTTTGCTCCAAGAGAAAAAGTTACAAATTATATTCTTTGCTTCAAGAGAAAAAACTCCAAATTATATTTTTTGCCATAAAAAAAGACCCTCAGCGAGGATCTTTTTTTACTACTATTTAGCAGTGAGGTACATGTTATATACACGACGCATAGTATCATCGTTAATATAACCGTAGAGGTTGTTAACCGTTAGAGAAACATTTAGCGAACTAAATAATGGTACCCCTGCTGCATCTTGGTTAAGCAGGTTGTTCATTTTTTGGTAGAGAGCTAAACGTTCTTCTGCAGTTTTAGTATTGAATAAGTCTTTAAAGAGTTGATCATACTCAGGAGAGTTATATCCTGCAGTATTCATTGGGCTGTTTGAAGTCCAGATACTATAGAAAGTAGAAGGGTCATAGTAGTCAGCATTCCAACCCATACGGAAGAATGGGTAGTCACCATTTTGGCTTTCCACTAAGAAAGTAGCCCATTCACGGTTGTTAATTGTAGTATTAACTAGATTACCTAACGCACTTTTTAGTTGCGATTGAATCATGATTGCCACAAGTTTGTGGTTATCAGAAGTATTATAGTTAATTGAGAAGGTTAATGGGTTGCTTGCACTATAACCAGCTTCAGCTAATAATTTTTTCGCTTCAGCAACACGATCTGCATAATCTTCATCAAAGTATGCTGATTGCGTTAAAGTATTTGCCCCAGGCATAGCAGGAGACATCCATAATGAAGTAGGAGTTACGTTATTACGGAATACTTTTTCAGCCATTTCTTTGTTATTAATTACTAATAAAATCGCTTTACGAGCACGAATGTCGTTAAATGGCGCTGTTTTGTGGTTAAATTTATAGAAGTTTAAGCTTGCACCAGGTGAAACTAAAACTTTATATTTGCCTGAGTTGTCTTTTTGCAGTTGAGATTTTAATTGCGCATTTTCAACGGCAAAAGCATCTAGATCCCCAGCTTGGAAACGTTTATAAGCATCATTAGCACTACGTACTACGTTAAAAGTAGCTTCAGTAATAATGGTTTTATCCGCGCTGTGATAGTTTTCATTTTTCTTGATTACGTATTTTTCGTTTGGCATAGCAAAGTCTAATACGTATGGACCATTAGATACAAGGTTTTTAAAGTCAGGCCATTTACCTTCTTTAAATAGTTTGGTTGGAATAGGAGCAAGGTTGGCAATTGGAGTTGCTTCTAAGAACCATGGTACAGGCGTAGTTAAAGTAACTTGTAAAGTATAGTCATCTAAAGCTTTTACCCCTAATGAACTTAGTGGAGCTTTACCTGCAGAAATAGCTGCTGCATTTTCTACCCCTAGGTCATCAAGATAGAATGAATATTCTGAAGCTGTTTCTGGATCTACTAAACGTTGCCAAGAAGTTACATAGTCATGAGCAGTAACTGGGGTACCGTCAGACCATTTAGCATCTTGACGTAATTTGAAAGTCCACACTTTATTATCTTCTGAGTGAGTCCATGACTCAGCACCAGCTGCTACTAGTTTACCTTCAGCATTATAAGTAGTGAGACCTTCAAAAAGGTTACTTGAAATATCTGAACCTATAGTTTCACTTAAAAGAGTAGGGTCGATAGATTTTGGGTTATCCCCAATTTGTAATTGTAAAGTTTGTTTTGCTGCAAGTTGGGTTCCTGCTGGAACTTCTGCAGCCATAGCGTTACCTAGCATGGCCATACAACTAGCCACAAGGGTCATTTTTAGTAATTTTTTCATAGGTTATCCTTTTGTATAAAGAAAAAAATCGTCCTCTTTGATCTTAGCAAAGAAAAAGAAAAAAGTGTTGAATATTTTTCTTGCTTTCTAGGTAAGCGTTTGTTTTTTATGTACAAAAAAAAGATACCTATTGCTAGATCTCAAGTAAATTTGTAAGTTATTTCGTTATTGAAGTCCAAATCCTATAGAAAGTAGGGGGGTATAGTCAGCATCCTCCTCCATACGATAGAAACTATGCACCACTTTGACGTTCAGTTAAGAAAGTAGACTATTAACGGTTGTTGATTTTAATATCAATCATGTTGAATTGAGCTTGTAACACAATTGCCACTAACTTATTAGTATCTGAAGTATTGTAGTTAATGGAAAATCTTGCACTAAAAAATGCTCGGCTCTTTATAAAAACGAGGCAAATAAAAAATCTCTAAATTTCAAGCTAAAACGTATAAAGGTCAAGAATTAATTCTTGACCTTTAAATAAACAAATTAGGTATAAATAGTAAATTAACGACGTTTTGGTTTAGTGTCGTTTGTATCAGTGTTACCTTTTCCTTGCCAATTAAAATCTTGTTCAGCTTGGCTACGAATAGAATTCGCTTTTTTCTTATCAGCTGCACAAAGGATGAGCGGAATCGGATAAAGAGCACAAACTAGACTTAAATAAGAGCTTTGAGCAAGGTTAGCTAAAAATCCTTCTTCAGCTAAAGAAGCATTAAAGTAAACCCAGATGCCTAATAAAGAAATTAGGTAAACAACAGCAAGTAAGGAAGAAAAACTTGTTGTATTTAGACGTCTGGCTACAGCAGCTGTACTAGGAAGAACAAATGCTACTAAAAATACGAGGTAAAGGAGATTAAGATAAACTAATGCTCCGAGAGGACTAAACATTTGGCTAGCAAAAGTTACTAGATCACCTTTAACAAGGTTTAAAACAATACTCAGAATAAAAGGCACGAGCATATAACGCCAAAATGGTGTTAAGGTTTCTTTGCCTTTGTAGTTAAAGTAGTAGTTTCTACTATGATGTAGTTTATAGTTTTGCCCAAATGGCAAATTCTCTGGAAAATCTAAATTTGACATAAGCAAGAGATATTAATTTTACTGCGTCTATAATAACAAAAAAAGATAGAATAAGCCGAGTTATTCTATCTTTTTTTAGACTTTTTCTCTTAGTATTTATAAAGAGGTTCAGCGCTATATGGGTTATCTGTGTTACGTGAAGGTTGCGTAAATAACACTAGAGTTAAAACTGTATAACAGATAGCTGCCGAAGCATCAAATATTGGTAAAGCAGAAAGAACTGCTAATGCGACAAAGAGAATAGTAAAGCGTGGGGAAAAGCCTATATCTCTTAAACGACGAGCATATAAACCTAAACTTGCGAGGATCCAAATTATAAAGTCTACTAAGCCAATGAGGTAGTAAATTGAAACTAATAAGTAGTAACCAAAGCCTAATTCTTTTGTTGTGCCAAACACAGAGACATAAGAAGGATAGCTTGCTTCAATAATTACATCTACGACAAATTGCAGTAGGGAAAGAACAATTGAAACTACAAATAAGAAGAGGAGGTAAAACCAAAACTCACGACGTTTTTCAGTAGCGTTAAAAGTAAGGAGATTACAGGTATCTGTTTTAATGATCTCTTTTAACGTAGGCTTGTCCGCAGAGGTATAAGGTTTTGCTTTAGTAAATCCTTCGACCTTGTCTTTGAGGTTATCAACTTGATCTTGAGCCTTGTCTTTTAAGTCTTCTGCCTTATCTTTAAGGTCATCAACTTTATCTTCAGCCTTGTCTTTTAAGTCTGCAGCCTTGTCTTTAAGGTTATCAACTTTATCTTGGGCTTTGTCTTTTAAGTTTTCTGCCTTGTCTTTAAGGTTATCAACTTTATCTTCAGCCTTGTCTTTTAAGTCTTCTACCTTATCTTTAAGGTTATCAACTTTATCTTCAACTTTATCTTTTAAGTCGTCTACCTTGTCTTTAAGGTTGTCAACTTTATCTTCAGCTTTATCTTTTAAGTCTTCAACCTTGTCTTTAAGATTATCAACTTTATCTTCAGCTTTATCTTTTAAGTTTTCTACCTTGTCTTTAAGGTTATC
>NZ_NRJH01000003.1 GCF_003585925.1 Psittacicella melopsittaci | reverse complement strand
ACTATCTCAAGTCCAAACGGTACAACCATTACTAACTCTACAACCACTGCTAACGGTTCAGTAAAAGTTGATACACCTAAGGGTACAACAACTATTACTAACTCTACAGTTTCTTCAAACACTACTAATGTAACTCTTGGTGGTGATAATGTAACTGTAACAGGTAGTACAGTAACTGGTACTAATGTAAGTGTTAACGGTAACAACACTACTACTCTAACTGGTACTAACTTAACTTCAACAGTTGACAAAGACGGTCACGTAGTAGTAACAGGTAAAGATACCGAAGTATCTAACTCTAACATTACAGCGACTGGTACTAACGGTTCTGTAACGATTATCGGTAAAGACGGTAATGTAACTGTAGTAGACTCGAACACTACTAACGCTTCACACTTAAATGTTACAGGTACTAATGTAACTTTAACTAACTCATCATTCACAGGTGATGACACAGGCGAAGGTAAGGTTACGGGTACTAATGTAACTATTACAAAAACTAAAGTTGGTAAATACATCCCAACTGAAGTAAGTGGTGACAATAATGTAACTGTTACTGATAGTGAGATCGATGGTTCTAATGTAACTATTAAATCTGGTAACACTACAAATGTAACTGGTTCTAACGTTACTTCAACTACTGAAACTAACGGTACAGTAAACATTACTGGTAAAGATACTGAAGTATCTAACACTAATATTACTGCGACTGGTACTAACGGTTCTGTAAGCATTATTGGTAAAGACGGTAATGTAACTGTAGTAGACTCGAACACTACTAACGCTTCACACTTAAATGTTACAGGTACTAATGTAACTTTAACTAACTCATCATTCACAGGTGATGACACAGGCGAAGGTAAGGTTACGGGTACTAATGTAACTATTACTTCAACTAAAGTTGGTAAATACATTCCAACTGAAGTAAGTGGTGACAATAATGTAACTGTTACTGATAGTGAGATCGATGGTTCTAATGTAACTATTAAATCTGGTAACACTACAAATGTAACTGGTTCTAATGTTACTTCAACTACTGAAACTAACGGTACCGTAAACATTACTGGTAAAGATACCGAAGTATCTAACACTAATATTACTGCGACTGGTACTAACGGTTCTGTAAACATTATTGGTGAAGACGGTAATGTAACTGTAGTAGACTCGAACACTACTAACGCTTCACACTTAAATGTTACAGGTACTAATGTAACTTTAACTAACTCATCATTCACAGGTGATGACACAGGCGAAGGTAAGGTAACGGGTACTAATGTAACTATTACAAAAACTAAAGTTGGTAAATACATCCCAACTGAAGTAAGTGGTGACAATAATGTAACTGTTACTGATAGTGAGATCGATGGTTCTAATGTAACTATTAAATCTGGTAACACTACAAATGTAACTGGTACTAACGTTACTTCAACTACTGAAGAAAATGGTACAGTAAACATTACAGGTAAAGAAACTAATGTTTCTAACACCAACATTACAGCTACAGGTACTAATACTACAGTTAATATTATTGGTGAAGATGGTAATGTAACCGTAACAGGTTCAAATACTACTAATGCTTCGAACATCAATGTAACTGGTACTGGCGTTACTATTACTAACTCATCATTTACTGGTGATAATACTGGTGGGGCAACCATTGTTGGTAAAGACGGTAATGTTTCAATTGACGGAACGAAGATTGAGCGTTACATCCCTACTACAGTAACTTCAGAAAATGGTTCAGTGAACATTACAGGTTCAAATATCACTAATGACGGAACTATCAATATCACCGCAAAAGAAAACGTGAGTGTTGATAATTCTAACTTCAGTGGTACGGACTTTGTAACTAATGCAAGCAATGGTAGTTCAACTATTACCAACAACACTATTAATGTAACTAATGTTTCAGTTACGGCTACAGGCAATAATACCTTTAGCAATAACTCACTAAATATTAGTAACTTTACCGTACTAAATGGTGGTCCAGTTGCCTTTGAAGATAACACAGGGGTAATTTACACGAACCCAACTGTAGATGGCACAACTGCTTTAACGCGTAAAACTAGATCAGAAAACCCTAATTTAATTATTACCGACCCTGCAGTAGATCCAATTTCTGATATAGACCAAAACTACTCTGAATGGTTAGAATCTAGAGTTAGTCCTCTACTCATTCGTGAGTATGCTCTTGAAGAAGTTGAAGAGAGTGATAAACCTCTCGCTCCAGGTGAAACAGTGTCCATTTCTGAATTACAAGTTCAACTATCAACTTGTTATATTGATATTGATCGTATCCTAGACAAATACAACGTAAGTGAAGAAGATACAAGTACGTTAAGTCTTCTAGGTATTCTCGAGAAATACAACATTGATGGAGCTGATAGAGCACGCTTACGTCAAGCATGTGAACTTGTTCCAGGTTATCTAAGATCTAGAACAAAATAATCTCTTCTGAGGTTAACTAAATTTAAGTGCAGACTAGTTCGCTAGTCTGCATTTTTTTATGGCTGAATTTTAGTTGATCACTAATTTAAATAATTAACTAGGAAAGGAAAATGAAAGAAACTATAAGAAAGAGGAAGAAAATGAGAATCTATTAAAGCAGACAAGAAGAAAAAGGAAACAATCTATAAAAGCAGACAAGAAGAAAAAAAGAAATGACCTAGAAAAGGATGTAAGAAGAAAAAAAGAAATAATCTAGAAAAGGATCTAAATGATCTAGAAAAGCATCTAAGAAAGAGAAAAAAACTAATCTAGAAAAACCACCAAGAGAACAAGAAATGTAAAAAAGCAAAAAAATCAGGTACAAGGTAAAATAAGCTTCTTCCCCTTGCTAAAAGCGATCAAAAAAGTATAATATACTTTCGCAAAATCTTACCAGGCTAATAAGCTAAAGATTTTTAAGAAAAAATAATCTCTTTGCGATTATTAAATTTAACTCAAGAGAGTAAACAAAAAAAGTGGATTGTTAAAGAAAAAGAAATTGGCTATAATGCATATTAATCTTTAACAACCACAAACAACAAACAGAACTATGAACTTTTTCTCCTTTATTTGGATTATATTTAAGTATTTAATTCTCGTGCTAGTAATTCTAGCCGTAGCCCTTTTTGCCTTTTTAAAATTTGCCCCAGTATTTGGGGGAAAACAAGACGAGCAAACTCTTGCTCGCATGGCTAATGCGCCAACTTATGATGCACAAAGCCAAACATTCCACAATACCCAAGCAATACCTTTAATGGTTGAAGCGGAAGATGGTGAGGATGAACCTCGACCTTCACGTATAGCAACTCTGTTTAACTTTGTTGCTGAAAACACCTATAAGGAAAATCCTCGTCGTCCTAAATCTCCTCTACCTAGTGAAAAACCTCAGGTAGCGGCATTAGAAAACGGACAGTTCATTTGGTTAGGTCACTCTACTTTAGTAGGGAAAGTAAACAACCAAGTAATTATGACCGATCCAGTGTTCTATGAGTCTTCACCTGTGTCTTTTTTCGCTAAGCCTTTTGCTATGGATCACTTACCGCAAACTGCCGATATTCCACATGTAGACGTAGTAGTGCTTTCTCATGATCACTATGATCACTTAGATTACAAAGCAATTAAAGAATTAAAAGATCGCGTAGATCACTTTGTTACTCCTCTAGGCGTTAAAGCTCACCTTGTACGTTGGGGTGTAGAGCCAGAAAGAGTAACTGAACTTTACTGGTGGGAAAATACGGTAATTAACGGTATTACTTATACTCTTACTCCAAACCAACACTTTACAGGACGTAGTTTTAGTGATAGTAACCGTACTCTTTGGGGTTCATGGGTAATTGAAGCTCCAGAATTAAGAGTATTCTTCTCTGGTGACGGCGGTTATGGTGAGCACTTCAAACAAATCGGAGAAAGATTTGGGAGCTTTGATATTGCCTTTATTGAAAATGGTCAATACGACAAACAATGGGCATTTATCCACATGTTCCCAGAGCAATCTCTTCAAGCTGCCAAAGACATTAATGCTCAACGTGTAGTTCCTATTCACTGGGCTAAATACGATTTAGCAAAACACAAATGGGATACCCCAATTAAAGTATATCTGGAACAACACTCGACTATTTATCCTGAACTAATTGTAGGTACTCCTGTAATAGGAACAACCTTTAGTTATGACAACTTACCTAATAGCCGTTGGTGGGAAAGTGTACAATAATTTAAGTAATTTAAGTAAGGATATTACTAATAATTAATGTCTTAAATAAGACAAAAAAAGGGTCAAGAGCCAAGCTCTTGACCTTTTTTTTGGGATTATTTTTTTGCCAGACCAGTCATATAAGCAAAGAAGGCATCACGATCTACATCGTGTACCAGATTTACAGGGCGACCGCCCTCTTTTAAAATTGTACGACCTGCAGACGGACCATCTACAATTACATCAGAATAAACTACATCTGACGAAGCTAACTCTGGTTTGTGGAAATAACAAGTTGTTAAAACATCCCAGAGGAAATATGTAGAGTTAGTCACAAAGTGTCTTAAAGGAGGTACATTTGCGTAAGAGTTACCAAGAAAATCTACGCCTTCATAGCGACGCTCAGCTGCCCAAGCATCACGTACTTCTAAAGTTAAAGGTACTTTATTAGTACTTTCGAGAGCAACTAAGTTGATTTTGATTTGGCTATCCCATACGCGTTTAACAGCTGCTGGATCCCAGTAAGCATTCCATTCGGCTGTACCATCATGCTCAGGTTCTTCTACATTGCCCTTATCTAAGAAGGTACCACCCATCCAGTAGAGTTCTTTAATTTTACTTTCAATGCTTGGGTCATGATCCAGAGCACGTGCCAGATCCGTTAAAGGACCAGTGAAGAGTAAATCAATTGGCTCTTCTTGCTTATGTAAAATTTCAACTAAATCGAGATGAGCTTTTAATGGAGCCTCTTTTACCGTTAGAGGTTTATATTCATTAAGAATTGATAATGAATCCATGGTAAATGCTTGTAGACGCCATTGTTTTGGGAATTGATGCACAGCACGCGAGTCTGACCAAGCTACCGCAAGGTTAGCCTTATCTTGTTCTGAGCCCCAACGTTGAATAATTTTTCTACTTGCAGATACTGCGGGTTCAATATAACAGTCCGCATCCACAACGCCCACGCCAACGAGCTGAACGTCATCCATTTTTAAGAGAAGAAATAATGAGATTAAATCATCTACGCCACCATCGTGGTTAAAATATACTTTGCGAACCATTAGTTTAGTTTCCTTTGATTTTTAATGGGAAATAGTGCGAGTATTACCTTAAAGAAAGAAACACTTTTATTATACGGGAAAATGTCCAGGGCGAGGGAACTATTTTTCTTCGGCAAGACTTTGTGCTATTATAGAGCGGTTTTTAGAAAAATTTTTAAGGTTCATGTGAGAGATTTATGTCGAATAATCAAACAGAACCTGCCAGTTCTGCACCGACAGGTTTATCAGGAAAACACGGCGGTCAAGCTAGTAACACTTATGTAGGCTTTGACGCTATTACCCCTTTCCAAGAGCAATTGCGTAAACGCATGCCTGGAGCGAGGGTATTACTTTTACTTTTAGTATTTTTTGTTGCCTTTACAGGCTTGGCTAATGGGGCAATGGTACCAAGTATTAATGTTCTTGCCCATGACTTTAATACCAGCTTGAACCGTATTCAAGCCATAGTTCCCTATTTTGTGATGGGGAATGGTATAGGTTTGTTTCTCTGGGGACCGACCATTGACCGTTTTGGGCGTAAAACCATTATTGTAGTTTGTGGGATTTTAGCTATAGGGATAAATACAGTTATTACCCTCTTACACGATTACTCGGCTCTAATGGTGGCAAGGGTCTTGCAAGGAATTTTCTACGCAGGGATGGGAGCTGTACCTTCGGTAGTGCTCAAGGATGTATATTCGCCACGAGAGTTTGTCATATACAACTCTTGGTTAATTACTCTTTTTCTTTTTACTCCTGCTTTAGCTCCTTTATTTGGGGGTTGGATTCTCTTGCATTTAACCTGGCATTGGGTGTTCCATATAATTAGTATAGTGGTAATTCTGGCAGTAATTGCCTATGTCATTAAAGTACCAGAAACGCTTGATCCAGAAAAAAGACAACCACTCAATACAATGCGGATTATAAAAAACTATGGCACGATTATTACTAGTCCGCAATCGCTTTGGTTGTTAGTGCTTAATGCTATTTTTGCGGTAACTATTTTTGGTCCGCCAACTTTACTGCCAGCTTTAGCTATTGGTGTTTACCATATCGACAGTGCGCATTATGGTTATGTAACTCTGCCGATTATCGGAGGGATTATAATTGGCGTGCAAATTAATCAGTTTATGATCAAACGAGGTGTTTCACCAGTAACTATGTGGGTTACAGGCTCGCTTCTTCAGTTTGCGACATTAGCTTTTACGCTTTATGTAATGTTTTATCAACTGCACATAGTTTGGATAATCGCCTCAGTTTCTCTTACGGTAGTGTTTAATGGTTTTCAGATTGGTAATACCATGGTGATCTACTTAATGCGTTACCCTTATATGACAGGTACAGCCTCTTCTATGCTCAACGGCTTTAGGATCTTTGTCGCAGGGGTTATTGCCAATATGGTATCGCATTTACCTCTTTATAATGGGGTAACTCTGTTAGTGATGATGGTTGCAGTAATAAGTATTTGTACCGCTCTTTCGTTAGGGTATAACCTTATTTGGCGTACAGGCAAGGATAAGAAAAACATGGCAGTCCAACCTCAAGCTGAGCAAGTAGTTGATCCGCATCAAGTAAAACACATAGACGGTATAGATGATGCTGATCTAGAAGCTAACAAAAAATAGCTCAGGCAAGGAAAAACCTAGCCAAACAAAAAGCTCAACTGAGAAGAAGCCTAGCCACACAAAAAAACTCAACTGAGAAAAAACCTAGCCAAACAAAAAACTCAACTGAGAAAGAACCAGCCGAGAAAAAACTCAGGCAAGAAAACCTCAGCTGAGCATTTTACCAGACAAATTTACAGCAAAGCGTAGGGAAATCCCTGCGCTTTTTTTGTTAAAATAAAGGTAAGGACAACTCGAGGGAGAGGCAAGGTGACTAAAGAAGATAAATTAAACGAAAAAGTCTTAAACCTAGACAAAGACAAAATCAAGGAAAAAGTCTTAACTTTTGTGAATAGAGAAATTCTTTCTCGCCTTGATGTGCGACAAGAAAAAAGCACTCTGGCTGAGTTATTGCCGCAATTGCATGCTCTAGGTACAGCTGATGCCTTAGAACTCGAAGAACAGCTTTATCTCTACTGGCGTTGGAGTGTTTTAGGGTTACTAGCAAGTTGTGTCTATGATCCGAGCTTTGTTCCTCCACCTGAGGGGTTTAAGGATGTAAGCGAAGATGAAAAGATTTTAGCTCAGTTTGCTTTAAAAGTAGGTGATCTTGAATTACCCCAAGGTCACTTCAAAGCCAAACTCTACCAAAAAGATCCGCAAGTTTGGGGGAATACTTCCTTAGCTCGCCTTGAACTAGAGTATGAGTTTTTTCTTAGCTTTAAAGGAACTTATTTTTACTCTTTGCGAGATTGGCAAAACAACCTCAAGCAAGCTCGCGGTGAGCCCTCTGCCTATTATGCCCAAGCTAAGCTTCTAGGAGAAAAAGTAAAAGCCTCAGGCAAGGGACACTTGCTTTATTGCTTGGGACATTCTCTTGGCGGAGGCTTGGCTGCTACTTTTGCTCAGGTCGCAGGAGTGGAGACTACAACTTTTAATGCCGCAGGAGTACATCCAAGTACGATTAAAGAAGAAGCTAATTTAAGTAAAATTGAAGCTCTCTATCTTCCTGGCGAACTATTACAAGAAGCCCAAGACTTTTCCTATGAACAAGAGAATTTTCTTGGCTTAGGGCAAGTACATTGGCAAAGTAAGATCCCTAGCCAAGTGGGCAAAACACGAGCTTTAGACTTGGCAGTAGGCTACACTTCCTTAGATAAGCACTTTATGTTAACTCTAAATAAGGGCTTTAAAAGCAAACTTAAACAATTGCAAGAACAAGCTCAGGTGTTACTGTTTAATAGCAAGAAATAAAGCTAGGCAAGCTATTTACCTCTAGAAAGGTAGCAAAGCTATTTGCCTTGAGAAAGGTTGCAAAGCTTTTCGTATAGCAAAGAAAACTAGATATCTTTACCTTGACCAAGCTAGGTAAAACTATTTACCTTACCGAAAGTACAAAGAACAGCAAAACCTTAAGCAAAGAAAAGCCCCCCTCTCTAAGCCTAATAAAAGCTAGACTCCTGCTATTATTAGTGCAAATCTAATTAGCAGTAGTCATTACTCCTGCAAGCATTATTAATTCTGCGTTTTATCCTAGACTATCTAATCTAAAGGTCCGCGACAAGCAAAGGTCGAGGACTTTTTTATGAGGATTACGGCAAGGAAAAATATTTTGCAAAAAAATTTCCTTTGTAAGAAAAAATCTGCTATAATATTGCAGTCAATTAAATTCAGGAAAAATAAAGCAATTTCTTTTTCCCTGATTTTTAGACTAATTCGCTTGCGAATTAGTTTTTTTCGGTAAAGAATTTAAGCGATATTCACTTAACTGAAATTTTATTTCGGCTCTCACTTGTTTTAATCCTTGCCTTTATAGATATGAGAGCTATCTGGAAGGCTTTAAACCGTAAGGATCAGCAATGCGTCACTACGAAATCGTATTCATGGTTCACCCTGACCAATCTGAACAAGTTCCTGCAATGATCGAACGTTACACTGCAATGGTAACTGAAAAAGGTGGTAAAGTTCACCGTTTAGAGAACTGGGGTCGTCGTAATTTAGAATACCCTATTAATAAAATCTACAAGGCTACATACGTTTTAATGAACGTTGAAACTACTTTTGATGTAATTAGCCAATTAGAGAACACATTCCGTTACTCAGATGCGGTTATCCGTTCTTTAGTTTTACGTGTAGATGAAGCAATTACTACTCCATCACCATTAGCTAAAGAAGGTGAAGATAAAGTAGCTGCTGCTGAATAATTTATAAGAGAGTATTAAAGTGGAAAATGAAATCACAATTGATGGCACTATTTGTGTAGAGCCACAAAAGATTATCTCTCCATCTGGAATACCTCACCGCCAATGGACAATGCAGCATCAATCAGAGCGCTTTGAAGAAGTAGGCTTACGCCGCAAAGTGTGGTTAAGATTAGCTGTATTAGTTAGCGGTCAAGAGCTTGTAAACGAAACAGACTCATATACAATTGGTACAAATGTACGTTGTACTGGGTTCATCTCTGCGCATAAAAGCCGCAAAGGTGATACTCAACTCATCTTACACGCCCAAAAAGTAGAGATTGTTGAATTTAATAATGACGAGGAAGAAGCATAATTTGTTTTTTCTACGCTTGACAATAGTCCACTGTGTCAGTGTATTCCCTATAGAACTGATGTGAAAGAGATAGTAGGTTGTCTACTAGACTTCCCTATCTGTGAGTGAGATATTTTAAAGCGGGTGATATGCTAGCCCGTACTATAACAACAATCATTGTAAAGTTTTATTAATTAGGAGACAATGCCAAATGGCTCGTTTTGTTCGTCGTCGTAAAATGGTACGTCAACCAGAATTAGTTACTGAAGTTGACTACAAAGACGTTGCTACATTAAAGAATTTTGTTAACGAATCTGGCAAAATCGTTGCTAGTCGTTTAACTGGTGTTGATGCAAAAACTCAACGTCAATTAGCTCGTGCAATCAAACGTGCACGTTACTTAGCTTTAATCCCTTATACTGACAATCAGTAATCAACCGGAGATATTTAAATGAAAGTTATTTTATTAGATAAAGTAGCACATCTAGGTTCAGTTGGTACTGAAGTTGAAGTTAAAAGTGGTTATGCACGTAACTACTTATTACCTAAACACATTGCAGTATTAGCTACAGCTGAAAACCGTGCTAAATTTGAAGCACAACGTGCTGAATTAGAAAAAGAAGCTGCTGCTAAATTAGCAGCTGCACAAGCTACAGCAGCTAAAATCGAAGAAATCGGTACTTTAGAAATCGGTGTTCAAGCTGGTTCAGAAGGTCGTTTATTCGGTTCTGTAACAACTCGTGACATCGCTGATGTTTTAGAAGCATACGGTGTTAACGTAGAAAAATCACAAGTGCGTATCAACGGTGGTTCAATCCGTGAATTAGGTGAACAAGAAGTTGTTATCCACCTACACGCTGATGTGAATGTTAAATTAGCAGTAAACGTAGTTTCTCGTTAATTTATCCTTGCAAAAGGCCTCAGGTAAATCCTGAGGCTTTTGCCTTATCTGCTCAAAATAAGCAAGCTTAGCTTTGAGTAGTTAATGCGAGATAAAACTACAGCCGAGCTTTATTCTTTATTTTAGGAGTTTAGCTTTTATTCTTTTCTCTTTCTTTTCTCTTTTATCTTCTTTTCTCTCTTATTTTATTTAGTCCTTTTTTACAATGCTTGCTCAAACCCTAGCCGAGTTATCCTCTCTCAAACAAAGTTGTACCTATCAAGCGTGCTCAAATCCTAGCCGAATTCTCTTCTTGTTAAGTTCACTTCTGTTTGTTTATCCTTTTTACCATCTTTTTATCTTCTTTACTCTTTACTAGTAATGCTTACTCAAACTCTAGCCTAGTTATCTTCTCTCAAACAAAGTTGTTCCTATCAAGCGTGCTCAAACTCTAGCCGAGAGACCTATCCTCAAGTTATTGCTAACAATACTTGCTCAAACTCTAGCAGAATTATCCTCTCTCAAACAAAGTTGTTCCTATTAAGCGTGCTCAAACCCTAGCAGATTTCTCTTTGGCGTTTTCACTTTCCACATAATCAATGCTTGCTCAAACCCTAGCCGAATTCTCTTTGCTGTTTTCTCTTTTCTCACTATCAATGCTTATTAAAACTCTAGCCTAGCTCTATTGCCTGTTCTCTGTTTACCTTTTCTCTAGTTTTTTTCTTTTGCTTTTCTTTTGTTCGTTTGTCTTTTGCTTTGTCTATTTGTATTTATCTTTCTTTCTCCTTCTTGCCTCTCTGTGTCCTTCTCCCTTCTCTTGCTCTTGTCTGTAAGTGTCTCATCCCCCTTGGCAAAAATTATAAATAAAAAAAAGACCAAGTAAGCTTGGTCTTCTCGTTAAAGAAATATTAAAACTTCTTTATATTGTTTCATATAACGTTTGTTAGATAAACATCGCCTCTTGCTAAAAAAGTAAAGAAAAGGTAATGCTTACCTCACACTTAAATTATACAAAAAAAGTTGATTTTTTGCCTATTTTTCTATATTTTCATGAGATTTTAGCTGGGTATATTAGAACAAATCTTATTTAAAAGCACGAAAAATGGAAATTTTAGCTAGAATTATCTCTTACCCTTATTTGACTAAAAAACTCAAGATATTTTCTTCTAAAATTAAGGCAAAAAAACTCCCTAGCTAAAAAAGCTAGGGAATTTAAATTAATCCTCTTCTAAAGCATGAGGTTCAACAAATTTGTTTACCTTAGCATCACCTTGGTTTACCTTAAAGTAGGTTGCTTGGTGTTGTAAAGCTGCTAGAAGTTGACTACCTGTAAATTCAGGTACTGGATACTGCGTTAGACTTGCATAAAAGACTACATGCTCATAGTCTTTGGCAGCGAGCACATCAATTGGGTAACGGCTTGCTTGTAACCAGTTATTGGCACAGAGTTGTGCACTTTTTGGGGTAATGCTCGCCAGATCACGAACTTTATTGGCACTACGTTGTGCTTGTTCTTTATCTAGGCTGTAGTGAATATAGTCTACACTAGCTTTGCTTAAGTGCATTACTAAGTCTGGTTTAGAAGCAAGATCTTCAGATTTGCTTACTTTAGGAGTGTATTGTCTAAAGTAAGTGCCCCAGAGATGAATGCCACTAAAGTCTTGTAAGTCTTCTGGCATACTATGTGCCAGTTGAGCCGCTATCTCAAATGGAGAAGTTGCTTCTTTAGTGTTAGGTAAGTTTAACGGTAACTTAGTTAAATCTAACAGTGGAGTTAGCTGTGGACCTAAGTTATTTAGGGCTGCTACTTGATGACTCACACTTAGATCTTGCCCTAGGTAAGCCGTACGTTCTTGCAGATACTGAGTTACACCTTGGTAAACTACTTCTTCGAGTTGTTCAAGCGTTTGTTGGGCTATTTTTTCTTGTAGATTGTTAGCTTCAGGATCTAACTCAGGACAAGGAATACTAAAAGAATAAGGACGATATACCAGAGGCTCGTAGTTAACGCCAATAAACTCACAATAAGCACTAAAGAACTCATTGAGGTATTTTTTATAACGATCATCAGCACCAGCTGCTGCTAAAACAAATAAACGTTTAGCTACAGGGAATAAGCGTTGACGGAAAGCTTCTGGGTTATCAGTATTAAAGGTAACTCCAGTTCTTACCCAGAAGTCTAAATAGTTTTTCAGTTTGGTAGCTATAGCGTGGTTATATACAGGCGTTGCCATAATAATGATATCTGCCTGTAAGAACTCATTAACGAGGTTATTAGCCTGGGCTAAAGCTAAGCTAGGATGAGTTTCTGGGAAACTACGTGAAAGAGCACTATTTACTTTATACTCGTAGATACCAATTGCCCAAACTTTGCTTTCATAGGCTTTGCCCGTGGTGCGGGTAAAATTAAAGCCTACATGCTGTTCGAGAATTTCATCCCAAGCATTATTGTAAGTTGGTACACGGGCACGGGTTAAGTAGTTATGATAAACCTGATTAAAGGCTTGATCGGCATAACTTGGATCAAAGAGAGCATTAAGTTGATCTTGACCCTGAGCGACTACTTGCAGTTCTGCATCTTGGCGTCCTGGATTAAGGAGCTCAAAGTACATTTGCAGATCTTGTTGTGCCGAGTAATTAAAGCGAGTTAAGTTTTTCCCGTCGAGAACAGGAACTAGATTCGCTTGGTAAAAAGGTTTAAAGATTCTACTTAAGTAGTACTCATCAAATTCTTGAATTAACCCTGAAGTTACTTGTTCGCCAAACCAGTTGAACTCAGTAAACTTAGCCGCTAACTGCGCTCGCGTTGCCAGACGAATTGGGTTAAACTGATCGGCAATTTGTAAATGCGCGTAAGTGTAGTTAAATGGTAAGGCATCTACATCACGAACAATGAATTTTACTTTTGCAGGATCACGTTCTAAAAGTTGATCATAAAACAAACTAAACTCAGCCAGAGTTTGGTTGGTAAAGTTAGTAATATTTACGTCGAGATTACAGTTTTGCGCTTCAACCACTTCAACTAGGTGCTTTAAGCCTTGTTGATCAAGAAAATGATTTACTTGTTCACTAAAATCAAGCTTGGTATCTGTGTCTTGTAACGCCAGTTGATTATTTAGTTTTTCTAAAATATACGGCGTAAAATTTTGATAAACTAAATTGAATTTATCTAGATTAATATATTGATAAGTAAAAGGAAAGCACTGTTTTTGTGCTTTAAAATTTTCCACCGCACTTACAACATTTTGTAAGGCTTGGTTGAGCAACCAATCACTCTGAGAAAAATTGTTTGGTTGCATGGTAGATTTTAGTACTAAAACGTTTAGCATAATTTAATCCTCTTGGGGATTAGCCTAAAACTCTGGAAAGGGATTTTTATTTTTTATTATAACGGTTTAAGCTTTTAGCTTCAGATTTTTATGCTCGAATCTGGGCTTTTAGAGTAAAATTGTTCCCATTTAGGCAAAAAAATGGCTCTAGGACGTACCTAGAGCACAGAATTTAGTTGGTTTTTGTGGTTTTTGCTTCTTTGCGGATTTTAATTTCCTCAAAAATAGCTACTATGCCAAGGAGTACGGCACAGGCAATGGCTGAAACATCTAAAGCTAAAAATGTTCCTGTCCAACCTGTTTGCCCAAAAATTGGATAACCATCGGCAATAAGCCCTAGACCTAGTTTAGCAAAAGAATCGCCAACTAAGTAAGCAAAAGTACCCTTGATACCATCAGCAACAGCTACTGCTTTTTTTGGTACAAAACCTACGGCAGAAACGCCTATGAGCAATTGCGGACCAAATACACAAAAGCCGAGGATAAATAGGGCACTATAGAGCATGAAGACATTTGTTGCAAACTGATAGTAGCCGAGAGTAAAAATAATAATGAGTAAGGCAACTACGGCAAGTAAACAACGACGTCCTTTTATAATATCCGAGAAAAAGCCCCAAAGAAAACTTCCGAGTAAAGCACCTATCTCAAAAACCGTAAAACCATGAATAGCTACTTCACGACTAAAGCCCAGTTCTTGATTAGCATATACTGGTGACCATTGATCAATACCTATGCGCACTATATAGAGAAAGATATTGGCAAAGCAAAGTAACCAGATTACTTTATTAAAGAGAATATAGCGAATAAAGATTTGGAATTTACTTAATTGCTTTTCTTCTACTTCCTTATCTTCAGTAGACTCAGGCTCGTTAAAAAGCTCTTCTGCCGTGCCTAAGCCGTAAGCTTCGGGTGAGTCATTTCCCACACAAAGACCAATAATACCAATAACTATTGCCACAAGGGAAGGAAAGATAAACATTCCTACTACATGCCCATCAAAAAAGACATTTGCCCCAAAGAGAGCTACGGCAGCTGCTCCAGCACCACCGATATTATGGGAAAGATTCCAAGCTCCGAGGAAAAAGCCCCGTTTTGATTTGGGTGTCCACTTGGTTACGGTTGAGTAAGAACAAGACCCCCCACAAGATTGGAAAAAGCCTGAAAGAGCATAAAAGGAGATCATTAAGAAAATAGCAACACTACCTCCACCCAGAGATGCGGAAAACCCCAGCATACAAATAGCTGAGAGAATTAACATCAACGGGAGAAATTGTTTAGTGTTCTTGCCGTCAGCAAAATAGCTTAATAGAGTTTTACCTATACCATAAGTAATGGAAAACCCTAAACCTATTAAGCCCAGTTCGGTTTTTGTGAGACCATAGTCGTTAATTAAGTCATTTTGGGCAACATTGTAATTTTTACGAATTAAATACATTGCCATGTAACTTATAAAGACTACTAGATAAGACATCATAAAGGGTTTAAACCACATCCGACGTCTTACTTCTACAGGAAGATCCAGGGTAGGGATACGTTTTTGTTGGAGAAATTTAAACATAATGCTTAGCGTTTTTTAAAAGAAAGGACGAGGATATAGTAAATAGGCATAGCAACATAAAAGCAAAACTCTAGTTAAACTAAAATCTGCAGGTAAAAAAAGAGATTAATCAAAACTTTATTGTGCTTAGGAGGAATTAGCTGTTTTGATTAATCTCTATGAGGTTTATATGTCGATATTTATATTTACAGGGAAAATGCAAATTAGTTAGTGTGTAAAACACTAATTTGTTTTTCAGTTTTAATTATAAAAGCAAGGGCAAGAAAAAAATAATTCGATTTGCGTTTTTGTGGCATGGGTCACACTTTTGCAATTAGGCAAAAAAGCAAAAGTGCAAAAACCCCGATAAATAGGGGAGTTTTTACGTTAAAAGACCAAGGAAATGACTAAGAAATAAGCAAAAAGCGTAAAAAGAAGAGCAAGAGAGGAAAAGAAAGATAAAAGTGAAATTAAAGCTAAATATCAAACATTTAGCACTTTAAAAGAGTAAAAGACTAAGAACAAAATGAACAAAAATTGTTAGCTAAAAAGAACAAAAAATGAGTAAAAAGAACGCAAATATTTTTATTTTGGTGCAAAAACGATCATTTTAGCAAGAGGTAGTAACTAAATTAAGGGAGAAACAAGAACAAAAAAAGAGAGAAAAGCAAAAGCAAAAGCAAAAGCAAAAGCAAAAGCAAAAGCAAAAGCAAAAAACAAAAGCAAAAAACAAAAGCAAAAAACAAAAGCAAAAAGGTTAATTATTTAAATTAGTGATCAACCAAACCCCAGCCAAGCCAAACCCAATCTAGCAAAGAACCGAAACAAGCAAATAACCTCAAAACTCTATCTCTTCTACTCTTCACTCCCAACCCTAAACAAGCAAAAAACTTAAACCTCAAATCTCTATCTCCTCTCCCCCTCAATCTAAACCCAAACAAGAAAAAAGTCCCTAGAGTAAACTCTAAGGACTTTTTACATTTACTTAAGCACTACGTGCTTCTTTACGGATTTTGATTTCCTCAAAAATTGCCACTGTACCAAGAAGGACAGCACAGAGGATCGCAGATAGATCTAAAGCTAAGAAAGTACCTGTCCAACCTGTTTGCCCAAAAATTGGTGTACCATCGGCAATTAAACCTAAACCAAGTTTAGCAAATGAATCCCCGATTAAGTAAGCAAAAGTACCTTTGATACCGTCAGCTACAGCAACCGCACGTTTTGGGACAAAGCCTACAGCTGCCACACCAATCAGAAGTTGTGGACCAAAGACACAGAAACCAAGAACAAAAAGAGCTACAAGGTACATGGTTGGCGTTGCTGCATGTTGATAGTAAGAGATAGTAAAGATAATGATAATTAACGCTACTACCGCTAAAAGACAACGACGACCACGTGCTAAGTCAGAGAAGAAACCCCAAAGAAGCGTACCTACTAAAGCACCGATTTCAAATACGGTAAAACCTGTAATTGCCACTTCTTTACTAAAGCCAAGTTCCTCATGGGCATATACTGGTGACCATTGGTCAATACCAATACGAACTATATAAAGGAACACGTTAGCAAAACATAGTAACCAAATTACCTTGTTAAATAATACATATTGCACAAAAGTTTGGAATTTAGTTAGTTGTTGTTCAGCAACTTGACGGTCTTCTTCTGATTCTTTTTCGTTAAATAACTCTTCTGCTTTCCCTAAACCGTAAGCTTCTGGTGAGTCATTACCAATGCATAAACCAATACCACCAATAATTAAAGCAACAATTGAAGGGAAGATAAACATTCCCACTACATGCCCGTCAAAGAAGTAGTTAGCTCCGAATAAAGCTACAGCAGCTGCCCCAGCTCCACCCGCGTTGTGGGAAATATTCCATAAACCTAAATAGAAACCACGTTTTGATTTTGGTGTCCATTTAGTAATGGTGGAATAAGATGAAGATCCCCCTGTTGACTGGAAGAGGCCAGACATAGCATAGAAAGAGATCATCAGGAAAATAGCTACGCTTCCGCCCCCTAATGAAGCTGAGAACCCGAGCATACAAATAGCCGAGAGCACGAGCATTAAAGGTAAGAATTGCTTAGTATTTTTTCCGTCAGCAAAATAACTTACCAGAGTTTTACCTACCCCGTAAGTAATAGAAAAGCCAAGACCAATTAAACCTAGTTCAGTTTTAGTTAAGCCATAGGTTGCAATTAAGTCGTTTTGCGCAACGTTAAAGTTTTTACGAATTAAGTACATTGCCATATAGCAGACAAACACTACTAAGTAAGACTGCATAAATGGTTTAAACCACATACGACGTCTTACTTCAACAGGTAAGTCTAAAGTAGGCTTACGCACTTGTTCAAGAAATTTAAACATAATGTATCCTCATAAAATCACAAACTAATCCCCTAAACTAGTTTGTGGGCAGATTAACTCTTGCCTATTAGAATATGGTTAGCTGAAAAACTAACGCGGCATATTATACTATAAAAGGACAAATAAATATCTAGTTTACAAAATACTTAATGGATTTATCGGATAAAAAAAGGTAAATTTTGAGTGTTTTACTCAATATATACAAAAGTGTTTGGGGAAAATATAGAGAAGGATTTTACGTAAGATAAACGAGATAAAATCTAGCCTTCCAATCAAAGTTAAAGACCTCTGCCCGCGAGCAGAGGTCTTAATTTAATTCTGAGTGTGACCAAGTTTAATAAAGTCAGCGATAATTTTATCAAGTTCTGGATTAGTGTAACTTATCTCAGAGTGAGCTTGACTAGCCCCAGTTGGGGTGTGAGAATGAGCTTTGCTTTGAGATTGGCTCTCTGTACCTCTTGGCACGGAAGTAACATGAGAAGTTTCAGCTCTAACTTGAGAGTTTTCTCTAGTAACTTGAGAACCCTCTGCCGTAACTTGAGAAGTCTCTGCCCTTGCCTCAGCCCAGTTAGCTTCTAGCTCAGGTAGAAGAGCTGCTAAACGTTGAGGTAAATCTTTGCCTTGCGGATAGCCATTGGCAAAGAGATAAAGCTGTTGGTTAAACTCTAAGAAAGTTTGCAGAACTTCTTGCACTATGAGCGGATAGGTTTTAAGAAAAAACCTATTAAAGCGAGCAAATTCTTCATAGAAAATTTCTCGCTGTTCAGGGCTTGGCTTTTTAAATTTCAAGGAAATTTTATAAACATGACTACTGAGTTCTCCTTTAATGCGCTCGAAGCTACCCCAGCTAAACTCGTGCCCCTGTAAAGCCTTTTGAATGAATTTTTCTTGCTTTTGCTCAGTTAAATCTGTATCTAAAGTAGCAAAAAACTCTTGGGTATAAGCAAAAGCAAAGTTTTTTAGTTTTTGCAGGATTTGCGCAAAGAACGGATAGTACTCTTTATAGAGGGCAACTGCTTGGGCTTGTTGCTGAGGTCCTGGAATTTCCACGCTGAGATTTTCAGTTGCTGGATCCAGGCTACCTTTTACCGCGTATTTGGCTTCATAGCTATAGAGAGGTGCAAAGTTATTTAAAACTATTACCGCAAATTCAGGCGAGAGCAAACTTAAGTCATTAATGTGCACCAGAACAAAATCACTAGTGTTGTTGTATTTAAGTAAGCAGTCTTTAGGAATAATCCCCTCAGCAAAAGCTAATGGAGCTTTTTGTTCGTAGTTAAGCACTATATCCTGGGCTTGCACCTCTTGCAAACAGATTTTTTGCCCAGCATGGAGAGGATGTGAAATTAACTCTTTCCCTACTTGATAGTAAAAAGGATCAGCAAGATTAAAATGCGGAGTAAAAATATCTGTAACCCTCTCTAAGTACTCAGCTTGGCTATTATAATTATAGTATTTTATGTTAATGGTAAAGAGCTCGGCAAATTTATATTTAGCCATGATTACTCCCCTTTAAGAGCTTGTTTAAAAAACTCTAGTGTAGTAAAAGCTTGATCTAGTTCACTTTTAGCTTGGGCAAGGTTATTTACTCTTGCTTGTGTAGCTTGGTTTTGGGCAAAAAACTGTTCGAGATTTAGGTAAACTTGTTTAATAAAGTCTTGATACTGTTTATAGTTTTCTGGATTAAGTTGCGCAAAAACATGTTCGTACAGAGGGCGATATGAATTATTTCCTTGCATACCAACATAGGCTATTTTGAAAGACTCAAAACCTTGGCTCAAGAGATTAATTGTTATCTGTTCATTGGTATTAGGTTGGTATAAGGCTTCAAACTCTTCGAGGCTTGCAGCTAGACCTGTAACCTGTCCTTCTGGATCAAAGGTAAAGAGCTGAGAGTAATCAATGCCTAAGCCTTCAAGTTCTGGAAAAGAAGCAAAAATTTGTTCAAGAGAGTAATGCATACTTGCTCCAAAGATAAGATCATTAAAGTTAAAGATATTAGCTGCACTAAGAGCCAGATTTTGGCAAGCAGCATAACTGAGTTTCTTCTTGAGTTTAGGGTCATACAGACTACTAAAGCTAATGTAGCTTTGTGGCTCTTTTTTAATTTCCCAGAGAGTATACGGATAATCGCTAGTAAAGCCATTGTTGCCCGCATAGATACAAGACTTAATATTTTTCCCTGAGATAAATTGAGCAAAATACTGGTACTTGTCATTTTTAGCAATATAGTTAGTCCGCGATAAGAAAAGAAGAATTTGCCCATTATCTTCGAGCAATTCTAGCCATTGCTCGGCACTTATGTCAAAGTCATTATTGTACTTACAAATTCTTGGCACAAGGATGAGGGTTTTAAATTTTTGTCCTTTAATTTGCTCATAAAACTGCTTGAGATCCCAAACAAAAGTAAAGGTAAAGGAAAAAGGCAAAGCTTGGCTAAAAGCTTGCAGTAAAGGCAAAAGCTTTTCTTGATAGCTAGGATCATGGGCGAGCAGATAACTACTTAAAAAAGTAATAACTGAGTCCTTATTTAAAGTATAAGGAGAGTTGCTCGCAAAAAACTCTTGTAACACTACATTTTCTCGGTCATCTAACGGGCAAATGGCAAGCTTACCAAAGTAAGAGTTATCCTTGTCAGCTAGAGCTTGCCAGAGACGGCTAAAGTACTCAGCCTCTGGAACTCTTACATTAGAGCGCTCGTAGATTTTACAGCGCTCATTGTACTCGGAGTAAAGGCTAGCAAAGCTAGTTTGTTTGTCTATTTTGCCTTGGGCATAGTAGCATAGAGCTTCAAAGTAAGGGAAAAAGATATCGACAAACAAACGGTAGGTAACATTGTCTACGGCAGGATCTTTACCTTCGTTAGCAGCCATAAGTGTAGGCATGCCGACTTTAGCTTTAACTTCTTCACTTTTATGGAGTTCAGGTACCCGTTGTGTGTATTCTCTTTGTAAAAACTCATACACGGCCTTTGCCAGTTTCTTTTCTGCGGTAGAAACTGGACTATTGCTTTGAGGCTCATGGCGTTGCGGATAGAGGTTTACTTGCGAGACAATAGCCTTAGTATAAATTTCTATGGCTATGCCAGGATCAAAAACCAAGAGATCATCCATGGCCGTCTTAAAGAGGTGAGGTCGCGTGATTGAAAAGGTGTAATTAAGCATTTTTTATTAACCGTTATTTGCAAAATGGTTTTGCCAAGCTCGAGTTGCCTCTGAAACAGCTTGGAAAAATTCCTCATTATCTAAATCGTGATCAGAGTATTGGGCAATAAATTTGTATTGCGAAAAGTTGAGCACTTTTTCAATTTTCTCTGGCGGTTCTTGCCCGAGATTACGGTATTGGCTGGCTAAGAAGGCAATATGTTGCTTAACGAGTTCTGGGTCCAATTGGGCAAAAAGTAGATAACCTTTGATTAGGTCTTTAATATTTAAGCGGATCCCTTTCCCTATAAGCTCTTGTAACTCCTCTTGGCATTGCTGAATTAGAAGATCTAGAGTTTGTTCTAAATCAGCTACATAGCCCGAAGCCAGTTTGCCTCCTTGCTCTTGTTCCAATAAAACTTGTTCTTTTTGCTCGCTTGCCAGCTCAAGGTTTTCCACTTGCCCGAGTTCGAGATTAAGCATGGCATACTCAAAAGCATCATTAATTTCCACTCTGAGCAGAGGATTAAAGCCGAGCAGTTGAGCGTTTTTACTTGCTTGACAAAGAATTTCTTTGCAAGTTTTTAAGAGCCCATTAAAAAACTCGAGGCGTCTAAATAAAGGCGTACTTTGTTTTAAGTCATTATTACGCACATAGAGCATAGTTGCCAAATAGGTTAAAGCTTGAATGGCATCTTTTAGTCCACGCGTAAAAGGAGCTAAAACTTCAAGAAGTTGGGGCTCGAGGCGAGCAGGTTGATCCCAGATAGGAGCAAACTTTTGCTGTAAAAGTCCAAGTTGCTCGTCATTTTCTTGTTGGATATCTATGCCGAGCTTTTGCCCTAAATCTTGCAGTTGGAGATACAAGGAGTTAGCCTTTTGGTCATAGATTTCGAGTTTTTTATTTACCCCTTGGCTATTGCTTACTTTAAATTGATCGGGAATCCAAATATAGTCGACGCGAGCCTTTTGTAAATTGTCATAGTTATTACAAAAGTCAGCCACATAGGCAGTGGTTTTTCCTTGGGCATAGCGATTTACGCGACTAATAGTTTGGATAAGTTGCCCTCCTTGCAGGTTGCGGGCTAAGAACAAGAGCTTAGCTTTAGGTGCATCAAAACCTGTAGTGAGCTTATCTACAACAATAAGTAAACGCAGTTTTTCTGGATTAGTTTGAAAGAGGTTAAGAGCCTGTTGTTCATAGAGCTTGAGGTTGTTGCTATTGTTAGGATCAAGCTGTTGTATAAGGCGACGTAAGAGCTCTTCTTTGCTTTCTTTGTGTTGTGGATCTTGATTAGCCCCTTGGTTTAAGCTATAGGAAGTAATTAAAGCAAAGGGAATGGGTTTGAGATTACTATTTGCTTGCTTCTTGCTTAAGCTCAGATTTCTTTGCTCTAAAAGGTGAGCATAGTGAAAGGCTTGATTTATATCTTCACAAACTAGTAAAGCTCCCCATTGTTGCTCTTGACAGAGATACTTGTGCACATAAGCATAAATATAATCAAGACTTTGCTCAGGAGTTAGTTTAATTTCCCGATTGAGGCTATTTTTTATTTGGCTATAGCTTTTATCAGCAAAATCGCTGAGATCAGAGTTGTCGTTTTTAATGAGACTAATTACAGGGTAAAGATAGGTAATATCATAGATATTGCCATCATTTACCGATTGAGCATAGCTGTAAGTATGTACTACATCCCCAAAGTTAGATTCTGAGGCACGTAAGAATTTATTATTATAGTTTTTTGTGTAAACTTCAGGCGAAGCTGTACCCGTAAGCCCGAGAATAATTTGTTTGTCACTCAGGCGTTGGCGAATGGCATGGTGTAAATTGCCTGAGTGAGATCTATGACACTCATCAACAATTACCACGCAATTGTAGCTATCTAAAACGCGTTTATCCCTTTGGTCGGGATTAAATTTTTGGATTAAAGTAAAAATAAGCTTGCTTTCAGGGTCATCGAGCTGCTCTTGCAAGTGTTGCATATTTTTACTGCGGTAGGCATTGAGGTTTACTAGCTGTTCTTGGCTATACTCTTGTTCGAGTTGCTCGAGGTATTGTTTTTGGTATTGTTGTTCGAGTTGTACGCGATCAAATACCACAATTACTTTAGCCTGCTCGAGGTTTTTCAGAATCCAGTTCAGTAAAAAAGTAATGATCATACTTTTGCCCGAGCCTGGAGCTTGATTGATGAGGGCATCATCGGCACAATTGCTTTTGAGGCTTTTTACATAAGCTTGCCAGTCGGGGTTAGATTTTACTTCTTTTAAGTGTGGAGCATATTTTTTAATTATTCGCGCTCTTAAGGCACAAGCTCCATAGTATTGATTGTGCCGTGCCGAAATTTTCTTAACTATAGTTTGTGTGCTAGCGTCTACTTTGTGGTAGAGAATAAAGCTTTGCACAAAATCGAGCAAACGATAAGGACTAAAGAGGCTAGTAAGATTTTCTTTTAGGCGTTTATAGGAGCTTAGGTTGAGCAATTTAAGTTGGCTTTTTACCCGCTCTTGGATAAAGTCATGTTTTACCGACCCATCAAAAACCCATTTTTTAAACTGATTTTCTCCTGCACTAATATAGGTTAGGGAGTTTTCACTTAGGGCAACAAGTAATTGAGCAAAAAGCACACTAGGAGCACTCGAGCTTTGATTGAGTAATTGATTTTGTGCCTTATCGTGCAGGGAAGTATCGCGTTTTACCTCAATTAAGCTCAAAAGAATGCCATTAAAGTAGATGCCATAGTCAGCACGATAAGAGCCATGTTCATGGGGCAGTTTTACTTCCCGCACAAAACTAAACTCATGCAGATGAGGTGCTTTTAAAGCAATTATTTCTTGTAAAATTTGGGCAAACTTATAGTTATACCAAAGGAAAGTGCTTTGGCTTGTTCTTTGCTTAAAATTTAACTCAAGGTAGTCTAGAGCAAGGTTTACCAGCTGAAGATAATAACCTTGTCCTTGCTTACTGGCAAAGAAGTCAGACTGAGAGTTAAGCAGGCTCGAGAGAATATTGCGAGCCAATTTTTGTTGCTCAAGACTAAACGTACGCATTTGCAGAGCTTGCTCGGCAAGTTTGCCTAAGCTACTTGGCTGTTGCTTTTT
Organism: Psittacicella melopsittaci; assembly: GCF_003585925.1. Classification (GTDB taxonomy): domain Bacteria; phylum Pseudomonadota; class Gammaproteobacteria; order Enterobacterales; family Psittacicellaceae; genus Psittacicella; species Psittacicella melopsittaci. The sequence continues at coordinate 72,830 of NZ_NRJH01000003.1, read as the reverse complement.
ATAGCCCAGTTGGCTAAGGATTTTATCTATAACCTCATTACAGAGGTCTTTTTCTGACGCATTCATCTTCTTCCCTAATTAAAAACATGGCAATAGAGTTTGCGATAGAGGAGCATTTCACTTTGCCAAATTAATTGTTTGGTGGCCTTTTGTAAGTTGCGATAATGGTTCACCACGTTTTTATATTGCTCGGATTTGAGTTGCTTGGCAATTTCTTTTGCTTTGCTCTCAGAGGAAGTAAACTGGCTAATAAAGGTCGCAAAATTATCTTTATTAAGCTGGGCTCCAGTGGCATTGGGCAGAGCCAAGTATTGCCTTACGGGAACAAAAAACTCAGGAGCAATTATCTTTTGCATTAAATGATTAACCATTTGGCACAGGTCTTGCTCCAGTGCCTCTTTTACTTGGAGATAGCTCTGCACATAAGGTAAAACCTGTTGCTCAATAAACTCAGGTTGTTGAGCCAGAGGGGGAATATTAAAGTTAAAGTTATGGGCTATGCTAGTTTTAGTTGTATTTAACCCAAAAAAGCCATTATCTTTTTCCAGTAAAAACGGCGTTAAGCACAAGCAGAGGTAACGGGCTAACTCAGGATGGAGAACTTGGGCATCATATTGCAAAATAGTTTCATAGAAGTTATAGTTAAAGTTAGGTTTACCTATATAGAGGCTCTGAGGGGCAATAACAGCTAGAGGATAGCGATTATTTTTATAAGGAGCTAAAGAAAAAACTATATCTCCTGCTTGTCCCTGAAAAAAATCTTCTCTGCCTTTAAATTCTCTTTTTTCTAAGAGGCTAAAGTTATTCTTTAAGCCTTTTCCTGCACCATAATTATCAGGAGAGAAGGTGTAATAGTGGCTCGAGTTAGGGCGATGCTTTTTATTAAAGCGAATGGGCGGAGCAAAAGTAAAAAGTTGTGCGAAGTTATATTTTTGCATGGAAGACACTTCCTTTAAGATCTTGGTAATCTTGGTAGCTTTGTGTCAGTTCTTGTTCTTGTGCCTGACAACCTGGGGTTAAGCAAGTATTAAAAGGAGATAAACAATCGGCTTGCCGATAAAGTTCTTTTACTTGCTCAGCTGAGTAAGTAAAGGCTAGATCTTGAGGTTCAGCTGGAAGTTGCTCTGGACTATATTGGCTTAGATCCCAAAAGCTTACTTGTTCAACCGCTTCTTTGTCGAGAACAAGGAGGCACGAAGGGTAAATAGTAAAATAATCTGCCCCAAAGAACACACAGTGACTAAGATGCTTAAGGTAAATTATTTGTTCGAGAAGCGGACGATCTTTATGGGATGCACTTGTGTAAAGGTAGTCACTTGAGATTAAGAGAAAGAGCTTTTCTCCTCTTTTTAATGGAGCGAGGAGTTGTTCGAGCTTAAACCCATGGAGTTCTTTTTTATCCGCCACTATGGTAAGGATACTAGAGCTCGTATGGGCTGGAGTTTTAGCAATAAAATCAGCAAAGCTATCTTGATTCCATTGACTGGCTTTATGGTAAAAGCGATTTTTACTCGCAAAAACCTGTTGGCAATAGGCTTGCCAAGCGGGGTCGTTAAATAAGTTGAGATAGTTAGCATTACTTTGCCCGAGAGCAAGAAAATCTAGCTTGTCAGGGCATGCTCGAAATAAAGGTCCGTTAAAAGTAGTGGCATTATTTACTACAAGTTGCTCAGAGTTAGTGAGCTTGCGCACTAACTTAAAGATAAAAGCATATAGACTTTGGGCTTGCAGGTCGTTGAGAATTAATTTTTTGTGATCTTCAAGGTTGTTTTTATAATTGGCACTAGTTTGATCAAGCTCATACTCTGGAGAAAATAATGAGGCTAGAGTTTTATTGAGAAAGAAAATCCCAATTTCAAAACGATCTGCAGGACTAAAGTCTGTAAACTGAGGTAGTTTTTGCCAAGCAGTGTAAAATTGCTCAAAGAGAGCAAAGAGACGATTTTCTTCAACACTAGGAGTAAACTTTGAAAAAAACTTGCTTTGCTGGAGCTTCGGCTCTCGGGCAAAGGCTAAGTTAAGCTCGAGAAGAACCTGGGTAAGAAAGTTTAATCTATCTTTTTGCTCTTTATGTTTACGGAGTAAAGAAGAGATTTCTTTGAAGGGAGCAAAGATTTCAAATTTCAGATTATTGTTCCCAACAGCCGATCTTAAAGCGTTAACATTTTGCATATTTTTTAAATAGAATCTTCGTAAAAAACGGTTTAATAATCTTTTTTTTATTATTTTTATTTTACCTTATTTTTTGCTAAAAGTAGCACTTTTACAGAGAAAAAACCCTTAAAAATTCGGCAGGAAAGTAGTAGGAAGCTGGCGAGAAAGAATAAAGACAAGTTAACCAGAAAATCTAAACCAAGTTAAGCAGAAAGATAAACCAAGTTAACCAGAGAAGCTAGACCAAGTGAACCAGAAAATCTAGAGATCTAGTAAGAGTAAGTTAATCAAAAAATCTATCGAAGTAAAACTAGCTAAACAACAAAGACTAAAAGCAAGTTATGCAGAACAACCAAGCCAAGTTTGGGTTAGTTAGATAAAAGCTAAAGCAACTAAAGCCAAGTTCTCCCTAAAATCTATAACAGAGTCTGGAAGTAAAACAGCAAAAAATCTTATGCTATTTTTTCAGATTTATTCAGGCTATTTTCTGCTGATAAATTACAAATAATTTGCAAAAAAGGAGAGAAAATACTTAGTTATTTTCTCTCCTTTTTCTGGTTCTGATCGTTTTTGATCAGAATAAGCGAGTGCCATTTGGAAAAAGTGTGACCCATGCCACAAAACCCGAAGTTTTCATCTTTGCCTTTGGCAAAAGCGACTAAACTATAAACATAGATTATTTTTTAACCTCAGGCACTAGGATCTAACCTAGAGATAAGGAAGATAAAATGTTAAAAATTAGAACTGTTTGTGGCAATGGAATCGGCTCTTCCCTAATGTGTGCTAATAAAGTAAAGCAAATTTGCGATAAACATGGCATTCAAGCAGATGTGGCTTCGATTGACTTTAGTAATGCTGCTTCCGAAAAAGCAGATCTCTATGTAACTATCCAAGAAATGGCAGTAGACCTTGAAGCTAATGGTTTGCGTGCTGTAGCTATTCGTAGTTATGTTTCAGGACCAAAAATCGAAGAAGACATTTTACCTACATTACAAGAGTTAGCTAATAAATAGCATCATCTAGACCAAAAGGGGACTGTTATGTTAACCTTTTTAACCGATATTCTTAGTCAGCCAGCCTTTTTAATGGGGGCAATTGCCTTTATAGGTCTCCTTTGCTTAAAGGCTCCGGCAAATAAATTGCTTACTGGGACAATCAAACCTATTCTTGGTTATTTAATGCTAGGAGCAGGGGCAAATGTAATTGTAAGTCAATTAACTCCACTAGGGCAAATTATTGAAGCAGGCTTCCATATTAAAGGAGTAGTACCAAATAACGAAGCTATAGTTTCAATTGCTCAACAAGTACTCGGGGTAGAAACCATGAGTATTTTATTACTCGGGTTTATCTTTAACCTCGCGATTGCAAAATTTACCAAGTATAAATATATTTTCCTAACAGGACACCATACATTCTTTATGGCGTGCTTAATGTCAGCAGTACTACAGGCTATGGGTCTAAAAGGTTGGGAACTTGTGGCTCTAGGTGGCTTTTTCCTTGGAGCTTGGTCAGCTATCTCTCCTGCGATTGGACAAAGATATACTAAAGTAGTATCTGATGACGATGGCATAGCTATGGGTCACTTTGGTTCATTACAATACTATTTAGCTGCTTGGATAGGTAAAACCTTTGGTAATAGAGAAAACAACTTTACCAATGTAAAACTTTCCGATAAACTTGCTTTCCTTCGTGATACTACGGTAACTACCGGAATAGTAATGGTGATCATTTTCCTCTTTGTTTCAATTGTTGCAGGCTCTGAGTACATGAAAACCATTTCTGAGCAAAATCTTGTTATCTACTCGATTATTGCAGGTTTAACCTTTGCCGTGGGTGTGGCTATAGTTTATAACGGGGTTAAGTTAATTCTTTCGGATCTAGTGCCAGCTTTCCAAGGTATTAGTGAAAAACTTATTCCAGATTCAATTCCTGCTGTTGACTGTGCTGTATTCTTTACCTACTCGCAAACAGCAGTAGTGGTGGGCTTTATTAGCTCATTTGCTGGTGGCTTAATTGGCATGGGACTTCTAGGCATTTTAAGTTTACCTTTAATTATTCCTGGCATGGTGCCTCACTTTTTCTGTGGTGCAACCGCAGGTATTTACGGTGATCGCCTCGGCGGTAAAATAGGTTGTATTGTTGGTGCTTTTGTAGGGGGCTTACTCCTAGCTTTCTTACCAGCCTTTTTACTTCCGGCTTTAGGTGATCTAGGTTTTGCTTCAACAACTTTCTCGGATGTTGACTTTATTATCTGGGGAATTTCTCTCTACGAAGTGCATGAATGGTTTGGTAGAGTTGGGGTATATGTTTTAGCTTTAGTAATTCTTGTTGCTTTAATTATTCCTAGCTTTATTAAAAGTGTTCGTGTTGTAGGAGATACCCTACCATATGAAGAGTGCTTACCAAAAGATAAAAACAAATAATTTGGCAAAAAGGGGTAGCTTGGCCTACTCCTTTTTTACACAGGAGCCTTAACTATGAATGGCTATGTACCTTTTGACTTTGCTGATCCTGATTATTGGAGCCAAGGTTGGTTTCTTTATGACTTTGAGCAAGAACTCTCTCCTTGTGGTGCTTTGCTCTATCAACAAGGTCAGGGCGAAGATGATTTTCTTTGCTTTTACGGGGCTAATTCTCAGCTAAAGCTCAAATTACCGACAAAGCACAAACAAGAGCAAATTCAACAACTTTGGCAACAAAGTTTTCTGACCAACTTTGCTCCCGAGCAAAGGCAAGCTATGCTTACCTTGCTCGCCTTACTTTTTTCTCTCAAACAAAATTCTCTTGAAATAGAGTATAGCGATGTTAGCTATTGGCAATCAGTGAATATAGTCAACTTGTATCTCTTTTATCAAGAAGTACTAGCTACTTTTAATCTCAAGACCTTAGCAAGCTTTAGTCGAGAGACCTTTACAGGGTTTTGTGCCAACTGGCAAGATAAACTCAGTTGGGAAGAGCGAGCTTATGTACAAACTACCTACTTAAACTACTTTGTAATGGCTCAACACTTGAACTTGCCCTTTGGGCAAGCCCAAGAACAAGTGCTGCAACAACCTATGCGGATCTACACCAAAATCTTTGCTTTTTGCACTGCTTTAAAGCAAGGCAAGTGGGATAACTTAGATCCAGGTTTTATGGATATGTAATTATGGCAATAGTATGTGTGGGGTTAGCTTGTTATGATGAGTTTTTCTACCTCGACGAGCTCCCTAAAGAAAACGAAAAGACCTTTTCTTCGCGCTTTTTTGAAAGTGGCGGAGGACCTGCGACCAATGCTTCCTACCTCACGGCAAGTTGGGGCTTGGAAACCTATTTGCTTACGAGCTTAGGTAAGGACATTTATGGCAAATTGATCCTCCGTGATCTTGAAGCTGTAGGGGTAAATACAAGCTATGCAGTTTGTAATACCCAACAAATTACTCCTCTAGCTACGGTGTGGGTAGACCAAAGGAGTGGTTCACGCACTGTGGTAACCCATCGTCACGAGGGTGCCAAGCATTATTCGGAACAAGATTATGCTCGTATTGATCAGCTCATTAGCCGTCTCAATGCAACCAAGCAAACGCATATAGTTCTAGTAGACGGACATGAACCTGAACTGTCTTTATATCTAATTCAAGGCTTAGAAAACAAAGTGGTGGTAATGGACGGAGGCTCAATTAAGCCTCGCATGTTAACCGTGTTACCCCATGTTAACTATGCAATAGTTTCCGCAAACTACGCTGAAACACTCCTACGCCGTCCTTTAGATGAGCATAATTACATTTTTGCTTTATCAGAACTGAAAAAAGTTATAGCTCCAGGCGGTGTCCCTATGATTACCTTAGGAGAAAAAGGTGGGGTATACTTTTCTAACTTTAACTATTGCAAATTTGCCAGTCTAAAGGTTAAAGCTATAGATACAACAGGGGCAGGAGATATTTTTCATGGGGCTTTTTGTTATGGTTTAGCTAAAGGCTTTAACATAGAAAACTGTTGTAAACTAGCTTCTGTTACTTCGGCATTATCAGTACAAAAAATAGGCGTGCAACAGGCTATACCTTCGATTAAAGAAGTACTGGATGTACTTAAACACAAAGTAGAACTGCAAGAATAAAAGAAAAGTCCCAATTCTCATTAAAGAACATTAGATGAGATAAAAGACAAAACTAGAAAAGAATGCTGATAGAATAAGAAAAATAACTTACAAGAGCACTTGCTTTAAGCAGGTGCTCTTGTGCGTTAAGGGGAAGGTAAAAGCAAAAAGTAAAAGTCTAAACTCAACTCTCACTAAAATCCAACCCAAACACAAAAAAGATCCCCCGAACGAGCACAAGGTTCGGGGGATCTTATTAAATCTCTTTAGGGATTAAAAGTTAGGGATACTTTTTAGTGGCCGCAACCGCAACCACATGTTGATTTTGTTTCTTGTTTTTGACAAGCACAATCAGGAGTACATTCGTCTACGAATTTACCACAGCCACATGTGCATTTTACGCGTTCATTTGTCATAATTTTGTCCTTAGTTAGGTTAATTAAAAGGAGGTAAATAGTAAAACCATTTACCAGTTACTTTCTCTTGAGGTTGCTGTCCAGCAACAACAAGAGCAAGTTCTGTCGTTCATTTTTACGGTTTTGTATCAGTTACTTGTTATTTTCAGACAAGTAATATCGTTTGAGAAAATTGAGTTTGTTTTGGTGTTAGTTGTTGTTTTAGTTATTTATTTGCTTTGACAACCGCAAGTGCATGTTGGTGCACAAGAGTTAGCATTGCAATTATTACATGTACATTTGTTGTTCATGATCTTTACCTCTTATAAGTTTAATAGTTAGTTTGTAATATTGGTTTTATGTTTTATGTTTTATGTTTTTTAGTTTGTTTATGGATTTTAATTATTTGCTTTGACAACCACAAGTGCAAGTAGATGCACAAGTGTTAGCATTACAAGAGTTACATGTACATTTGTTGTTCATAGTTTTGCCTCTAATGAGTTTTATAGTTAGTTTGTGATTTTGGTTTAGTTTTTTGTTTGAATTTAACTATTTGTTTTGGCAACCGCAAGTGCAAGTAGATGCACAAGTATTAGAGTTGCAGTTATTGCATGTACATTTGTTCATAGTTTTACCTCTTTATAAAGGTTATGTTGTTTTGTTTTATTGTGTTGTTGGTTATTTATTTAACTATTTGCTTTGGCAACCACAAGTGCAAGTAGATGCACAAGTATTAGCGTTGCAGTTATTGCATGTACATTTGTTCATTTTTAACTCCTTAGGTTATTTCTTTAAAAAACTCTCTAAGTAAGATTTTTCTTTATATAACCTAGTTTGTTGTATGGGTATATTTTCTTTTTTCTAAATAAATTATAGATTACAAAGGTTAAAAAATCAAGTATTTAAAAATGAGTTATTTTCCTGAGTTAAGGTCGCAAAACGCATTATCTTGCCTAATTATCAATATTTTATTATATAAAATCTTAGCGAGTTTAAAAATCAATAAGCAAAAAACGCATTTGTTACTGATAGTTTTTGCCTATCAGTAGCAAGAAGCTTTTTTCTGAGAAAAACGTTTTACTGAGTGATCGCTTTTGCCTATCATAAACAGAGAATATCCCCGACAAATTGGGCAAAAGTAACAAAATATCGCCACAAATGCCATTTACTGTTTTTTGCTAACTGGTGATTTAAGGTCTTTAAAGGTGGTTTATTAGGTATTTTGAGTCACTAAAATAAAGGGAGTTTTGCAGTAAAAATTAGTTTTTTAAGTGGGGTTGGTGAGTTAAACTATTGATATTTAAGGTAAATAAGGGCTAAAAAAGCTAAAAAAGGCTCATTTTTAGCCATAATTGTTACACAAAATAGTGTAGGAATAGGGAAATTTTTATCATAAAAAAATAGATAAAAAAGAGATAAAAAATGGCCAATTAAGCCATAATTTTCTAAAATTGAAGCAAATTAAGGAAATAAAGAGAAATTTTGTCTAATTTTTGATTCTAAGGGAGTGATTTTATTAAAAAATAGACGTATCTTCTTAGGATACAAAGTGAGTAGGAAAGAGATACAAAAACAAAGTAGAATTAGATAAAGTTAAACAAAGTTAAGCCAAACTATGCAAGACAAAGTTAAAGAGTAGCAGAGTAAAACCACAGCAAAACTCACCTTAGCTAGCAAAGCAACAAAAGCAAAAAAGACCACAACAAAGTCAACTAGAGCTCGGAAATAGCGTGGATTTAGTCTTTCTTATTAAAGGAAAGCATCTTCATAAAATGGAGTCTAGAAACCTGAATAGCTAGCTAATAACCTAAGGCAAAAAAGAGAGGTTAAGATTACCTCTTTGCTTAGTTAAGTTTTACTAATTCCCGAACCTTAGCCCTTGCCAAGCAAGAGTAAAAATAGAGAAGTATACACTTTTTAAGTGATTAGGCGTATAATAGGAACTGGAAAAATATTCTTATACACAAACTTAAAAGGAAATTAAAATGACAAAACGTTACTCAATTGAAATTTTTGGTAGACCAAACTGTCCTTATTGCCATGTAGCAAAAGATGTTATGGAACAATTAAAAGACAAAGGTCATGCTGATGGTGTTTACCACGATATGATTGAAGAAGGTATCACTAAAGAAGATTTAGCTGCAAAAGCAGGTAAAGAAGTTCGTACAGTACCACAAGTGTTTGTTAATGGTAATCACATTGGTGGTTGTGATGACTTCCTTGCTTACTTAAGAGAAGACGGTTATTTAAACGTTTAATATAATTAGTTTATCCCCCGCCCTATTAGGGCGGGGGATTTCTTTTTGCTAGGATTTTCTTTTCCGTTTAGTTAGTAAATTTTTTAACCCAGCTGTTTCGCTTAGCTCTCTTATCTTATTGCTTATCTAGCTAACTTAGTTATTCTTTTATTTCTTCCTTTTTTGCATTTCTTTTCTCATTTATCTTACTCTTTCTTCTTTCTCAAGGAGCTCACGTATATCATTTCTTTTTTGTATTGCCGTTCTTGCTCTGCTGGTGCCTTTCTTGCTAGCTTAGCTCTTCATTTATCACTTCTTTACTTCCCTGTTTCTTCTCAAAACGATCATTTTTTCTCATCTCCTAAAAAAAGTATACTACCACCGCTGTAATTTCTTGTTTAGTCTGGAAATATATTTTTAAGTTGGGATTTTTTTAGCTAAATTAGAGCTAAATATTTTAATTTTATTTAAATAATTTTTCTGATAAAGACGCTTATTTTCTCATTTTTGCCTAAGAGCAAATTGGCAATTTTAGCTCTTTTTAGTGCTTGGCATGTCACTTTTGTTCAAAAACGATCAGTTTTTCTGGAAAAAGTGTGACCTATGACTACTTTTACAAACTTAAGTAACAAATTTATTTTTTTATCTCCTATAATAAAAATATAAGGATAAAGGTATTACAATATTCAGATATAATCGATTATTGTTTAAGTTTCTATATTAGAATATCCGTTCGTTAAAAAGTTTATTTTTTCAAATCTAGTCTTAAAAAGTAAGTACCTAAAGCATTAAGCTGGTATTGGCTAGGTGCTTTAGGTTTTTAGTTAATAATTTATTATTAAGTTAACTTGGTTGGAGTATAAGCTCTTACTCTCTGAGATAAAGAACAGTTAACTTAGTTAGGTGAATAAAAAAAATTAGTATTTGTATTCACCTAAGTTGCAAAAAGTAACTTAATTTTAAGTTATTACTTTAGGTGAAATTGTCTTAGTTTCTGAAACTAAGATGAGAACAGGGGGGAAACTCAGTAGCTTTATCACTGGGATATAAGTTGCTCTTGTAAGTTTGTTGTTATACTTTTTCCCTGTTCTTTTTAACTTAACGTTTAGCTTACACTAAACGTTATCACCAAACTTCTAGTCAAACAGAAGTAATTCTAAAACAAAAATATTTAACCCAGAGCAAGTAACTTGTTTACTTGTAATGCACGTTAAATATTTCAACTAACCGCTTGAGTTAGTAAGGAGGCTTTATGACGCTAGATAGAAGATTTTCCTCAACAGATCCTCGCAAGGTTAAATATTCTGAACCAGAGTTAACTTATGATGAAGCGATCGATGATGAAAAATATGAACATGAGTTTTCTACCAATACACATGGTCGCTTAGCTCTAGACTCTTTTGAAGATGTACATCCAGCTCCAAGACGTCGTCTCCGCTTAACTACTTTAACCAACTCAGCAATAGTTAAAAGTGTTACCCGTGGAGTGGGTGGCTTGATCACTGCTATAATTCTTGTAAGTTCTTTAGTGGTGTTAGCTCTGTCATCAACTGAATAGTTTTTTCCTCCCATATTCGAACTTTAGGGTTTGAGTATGATCTGAACTTCTTGGGGAGTTTACTCCCCAAGGGGTTACTTTAAGAATTTAACTAAAGCTTAATTAAAGATTAATCTTTAGTTAAACTCTTATATTTTTCCCCCTTAGTTTACCTCAATGATCACCCTTAACGTCTTTGGGGTAAACTCTTTTATTGTAGGGTTTTAAGCTTTTTATTCATAATACCTCAGTTGACAAATTTTGTTTTGCTTAAAACTTTTCTTCTCCTTAACCCTCAAGCTCCTTGTGAGATTTGAGAGTATAAGACTCCAAGAGTAGAGATTGACTTTTCTACTCTTTTTTTTGTGGCTAAAAAATGATTTGCTTGAGATAAGGGGAAAAACGAGAAAGTAAACAAGCAAATAAATTAAAACCTAACAAGTAAAAAAAAACTAAAATTTCCTAAAAATTTAACTTATTGAATATTAGGGAGAAAAATTTTAAGAGAAAATGGCTAAAATTGCAATTTATAATAAAAATTGCAGATTTTAGCCATATTTTTTTAAGCAAATAAAATTAATTTTAACTTTTTTTAGCAAAAGTTAGTTTTTCTTTTTATTGATAATTAAGAAAAATAGTAATAATACCCTTACATTTTACTAATATATTATTTATTTTTTACTGATCAATAAATTTTTTTCAGCCCAAAAGGGGTAAAATAGAGCAATTATTTCTAAAAAAAGTATTTTTTAGCCTCAAAATTGCATTTTTGTAGCTAAATTTTTAAGAAAAAATGAAGAAAAAACCTATATTCTTGACTTAGTTATGTGGATATATTTCAAATAGTGATAGTCTTTGCCTATCACTAATTAAAAAGTGTACTGCTTAATTATCAATAACTTATATAAAGCTTGAGAACAAAAATGTAAAAAATTTACGATTTTGTAAAAATAGTCTCAAGCAGTAACCAAATGGTAACCTTTGCAAAAAGATTTCTTTTTAGGCTAAAATATAAACATAAATCGAGAAATAAAACAAAACTACCTTTGCAACATGCTGTTAAACCAAAAACATCGCTCAATCTAAAGCAGTAGGTTACAAAAGTAGTTTCTGTTTAACAAAACATTAACTGTTAGTTAAATGAGAATAAAAAAGTAATCTAACCAATTACTTTATACAAACAAATAATATATCCCTTTGAAAAAAGACTGATCCCTAACCAAGATCCTCTTCTTTTTTCCCGTTTTCTTCTAAGAGTCTAACCAGCTTAAAGAGAAAACACTGTCCCTACCAAGGACACTAACTACAAACTAAAAACTTCAAACAAATTAATCTAACAGGAACTAGCCTATAGAAAAAAACCAACCTCATAAACATAAATTGACAAAAACCAAAAAATAACCACAATCCTTTAGTCCAAACTAGTTTAACCAACTAATCAAAGGATTAATATATGAGTTCAGACTGTTTTTGTTGTCGCTTAGGCAACGGTTAAAACCCATCACTAGGTAGATCATCTAGGATGGGTTTTTGCTTTATGTAAAAAAACTCATCTTATCTTTCAATTTAGATCACTTTTTCCTTTATCTTTCTCTTTACCTTCTATCCCTCATCTTGCTCTAAAGCTCCAATCTTCAGCTTTGTTCTAAAGCTATAATCCCAGACCTCGTTAAAGCTACATTCCTATACCTCGCTCAAGCTCTATCCTTAATCTTGTTAAAGTACTAATCCCTAATCTAGTTAAATCTCTATTCCCACCTTAAGCAACCCCTAGCTCATCAAAACACTTAATACATCTTACCAACGATTACGTGAAATTAAAAAGCATACAAGTTAAAAAGAAAGTTAAAAATTATATAAGGACAATAAGTAATAAGAAGAGAAAAGAATAGTAAAGAGATTGCGAGTATAGGTAAATAAAGAAGAGCAAGAAGAAAGTAAAAGATAGAGAGTATAGGCAAATAGGAAGTAGAGAATAGATAGAGGAAGATAAGGGAAAAAGTAATAAAACAAAAGAACCAAGAAGGTAATACCGAATAATAAAAGAAAAAAAAGTAAGGTTAATTATTTAAATTAGTGATCAACTAAAATACAGACATAAAAAAAGAACTTAAAAAGATGTCTTTTTAAGTTCTCAGCATAACTTTTGTTTTAACCACAAGGTAATCAATATAGGCAGGTATTACCTTTTTCGAGTTGGCTTCTCTAGTGGTTAAAATAAAAAACAGATTTGAATATGAATAAGATTTACAAATCATTAAAACTTTCATCCTCTTTTAGTTGGCAGCTAAAAGTTTAAACAGATTGGCAGGTTGTTTAATGAAGTAGACTCTCAAACTACTTGGATGATCATTTCAGGTAGTTATATAAAACTATTTGTAAAACTGATTCGTAAATCTATAAAGATCCTTAGTTACATGTTGGCAGTCATGTAATTAAGTTTTAACTATGAAACAAAAGATTATCGTGTTAGATAATATATACCAATAGGCAAATGTAAAAAAATTTGCGAAGAGCAAGAAGAACTTGCATATAACTTAATATAGATAAATATAGAAATGTATTTGTTTATAGTGATTTTTATAATTTGCGAACAACTTTATAAAAAACTTTATATAACTCAAGATCCGATTAAGCAAATTCTTTACAATGAATTGAATTAATATTTTTGGCAGAAAATATTAAAGGCGTAATAATTTTTATTGGCAGATTAAAAATTACAAGTGAAAGTATAAGTTTGGCAGACCTTAACTTTCTTCATCATAATTCCCTTGGTCTCTCGAGAATCTTGTGTGGCTTGATTTGTTAACTATGATATAAAGTTTAAAAAAATATTTTCAAGGAAAAAATATTTTAGTAATTAGTCCTTTGCCTATATGAAGAACGTAACTTAGAATTAAAATGCATAAGTGCAAAGCTCGACCACCAAATAAATAAGAAAATAGCATTATAACTTTATATTGTTCTGCAATAGCGATAGGTTCGGGAAGCACCAAAATGAGAAACTGTGTAAATTAGCCGTTTTTTCTTGCTTGGCAGGAGATTTTAAAGGTAAAAATTAGCCTATTTTTACATAACTAAAAGTTACAAAAAAAATTTAAATTTTTTTTAAACTTTTTTATTTTTTTATTTATTTTTTTATTTATTTTTTATTTTTTTATCATTTTTTCTCTGATATTCTCTTTAATTTTTTTATTTAATTGTAATTTTTTGCCTTTTTTAAAAAGAGATTTTTTGTTTTATTGAGAAGAGGGGATTTTTGCTTTTTCAGCTCAATTCTTTTATATCCTTTTTGCTTTTGTTTTTCTTTTGCTTTCATTTGCTTTGCTTGCTTTCCTTTGTTTTCCTTTGCTTTGCTTTGCTTTCCTTTGCTTTCCTTTCTTTTGTGGTTAATTATTTAAATTAGTGATCAACTAAAATCCAGACATAAAAAAACGGCTTTCCTTTCCTTCTCTTTCCTTCTCTTTCCTTCTCTTTCCTTTCCTTTCCTTTCCTTTCCTTCTCTTTCCTTTCCTTTCCTTCTCTTTCCTTTCCTTTCCTTTCCTTCTCTTTCCTTACAAAAAAAACCTTCAAGGATCAGCTCCCTGAAGGTTTTACTTTATTATTTATATGTATAAGCTTTAACTAAAGCTTGGAAGTATGGATACCATTCTGTTTCTTCTAATTGCATTAGGCTTATCTGTTGTGCCTGAGCAAAAGTATTACAGATATGGGCTATAGTTTGTGACTTATTCTGACTTGCAAAGATCACTGATACTTGTGGATGTTGCTCTGCCCAAGTTTGGAAACTTGAGGTGTTATTGAGAACATACACATAAGGTGAATCTAAAAGTTCAGGATTCATTGCCGTGGTTGCTTCGAGTAAGCGTTGATCTGCAATTACCATTACTTTGACTTGCATAAACACGCGATAGGTGTTGACAAAGAGTTGGCAAAGATCTGCGAGATGTAACGGCTGTGCCGAAGCTTGGTTAACCCTTACTAAAGTATGCATTAACACTTGTGCCAGTTGCTCACAACGTGCTTTAAAGTTGTAATCTCCCGCTTTAAACTTCCAGTTAGGCTTAATGCCTAAAATGCGAGCTATAAGCTGGTGCGTTACTTTTTCTTTACTTGCAAAAGCCTCTTGTAAAGCTCTTAAATCATAACTAGCTGGTGCTACTGGGCTTAAGCTTTGGGCTTTAGCTTGTGAAGCACTTAACCTTGGATAGGTGATATAAAAGTCTTTATAGAGCAGTTCTAAAGCAGTAAAAGTTGCAGTAGTAAGCTCTTGCCAACCTAGCGTAGGCTCTAATTCTTTAACTGGAGCAAAAGAGAACTCTTGTTGCTCTGAGCTAGGGTAATTTAGAGCTGCGAGGTGATTGCGCTCAAGTGCCTCAAAATCAGTATCGGCAAAGAGTTGCTCTTCGTCGAGTGGAACACGTTTGCGATCAGCAATTGCCCATTTACGGAGTAGAGCATCAGCAAAGAGTTTTTCTGGGTTATTACGAATGCGGCTTACGCCGTATTGGTGCAGATTTAACTCTTGCTCAAAATTTACATCTCGTGGAGCTTGGGCATTGAGAACATAATCAAGTCCTGCTTCATGGTAGTACTTGAGGACAGTTTGTTCACGTTTTTCTGGTAAAGAGCGATACACTTTAGTTTGCAGAATAAAGTTATCTAAAGCTTTTTCCGCTTCGATATTATCCATGCCATGCTCACAAACAAACTCAGCTAAGAATTTATTTAAGAGCTCAGATTCTAAACGCGCCGAATAGAATGGCGTTTTGGTGATGGTTGTACGCCAAGTATTTAGCGACTCAAACGGCAAGGTTATTTGTCCTTTGGCTACTCTTGGCAGATCTTGCAGTTTTTCCAATACATGATACTGACGCATTAAGGCATTGAAAAGTTTTTGTTGCAAGATTTGGGCATGAGCCCTAAAGGTAGCTAAAAGTTCATGACTTTGTTTGCCTAAATAAGTACTTTCTTCGCTCGTAGCATAAAGTAAGTGTAAAGGACGAGCTGGTAAATAAAGAGCTTGTGGCACTTTATCTTGCAGACGCAGGGTCACCAGATTACGAGCTACTTCACGCTCACTAAAGGCATGAGCAAGGTACAGCTGTTGCAGGCTATAGAGATCCTTGCCTGGGTTTTTACTGAGGAATAGATCCCAAACACTGCCCACTTGTTGCCAGTTGTAGTTAGCTACATAGGTTAAATCGAACACGCGTGGATCGGCGTTACGTTTTTTCCCTTCAAAAAAGTATGGCAGAGTTTTATACCAACCTTTTTGCAGTTGAGCAATTTGTGGAGCGCTAAGAAGACCTGGTACACTTGGGTCAACTTGGATTACCTGATTCTCTATACTCGCAAGTGGGAGATAGAGAGGGATAAATGGAGCCAAGTGTTTGTTTTTCAGGTACTCGTTATATTGATAGTGAATACGACGCGCCTGTTTGTACATAGGGTCTTCTTTATACTTAAGCACACTTAAATTGAGTTGGAGCTTATCTTGTTCGTCTACATCATTGTCATAGTCTTTATGGAAAGCATGGACAATGGCAGGCGTACCTTTAAATAAGTGATACTCAGGGTCGAGCAATGCTGTACTTGCACGTTTAGCTAGCTCTTCCGGGTTATAAGTAGCATAAGCATAGGTTAGGTTAAAGAAAGTATTATTCAGGTGCTGACTTAAGAGCACATCATAACGCACGCCAAGTTCGCGATTAGGATCTATATGGGCATCACCTTGACGACCTAACTCGAGTTTGCCTTGATGATACAGATTATCCAGGGTTTGCTCGAGGTGCAGACCTAATTGCTTGCTTGGCTCTTTGTCTTTACTTAAGTAAGGAGCTAAGCTACTAAAGTATTTAGCAAAAGATTTATAGAATAAATCAATTGGCGTGTACTCTAAAGCATGCCAAGGAGCTAAATTAGTTTCTTGCTCTAAAGCTTTAACTACTTTATCAAGTTGTTTTTGCATTTGCTCGAGGTTAAATACTGGCGTATTTAAGAGCTGAGGCAAAATAGTAAAGTAGAGGTAAGCTTTAAAGTTGGCATTAAAGCCATTGCTTGGAGCTTGCTCTAACAATTTTGCAGTTTCTGGATCTGTTGCGAGCACTTCTTCGAGTTGAGCTCGGCTTAGACCAGCTTGCTGCCAGAGGTAAAGCAATGGAGCAGCTGGGCTATTTAAGTCAAGCTCGCCTGCTAAAGTAGGCACTAGCTGTGGAGCAGTCGCTTGTCCAGCAATGTAAAAACGACTAAAGATCCCTTCGGCAATAGCATCATCGCCTCTATAACCAAACTCAGGATAGAGCATTGCCAAGCTCGAAGCAAAGACACGGCTTGGATGAGTCGAAAGAAAACGACAGGCTAGACCAGTTTGGGCTTTAAGGTTCAGATGTTGCACTAAGGCTTTTAACCAACGCACACAGTAGGCACTGGTGCCCTTACCTGGAGTAAATACCCCCTGAGTTAGTGACAATTGCAGTTGGTATCTTGCACTTTCAAGCAGTTCCTTTTCTTGGGCAAAGAATTTTTCTAGGCTTTGCCAGAGCAGAGGCTCTTTGCTTTGAGCAAATTGTTCTAAGCTTGCCAGTTTGAGGTTTTTATTGCCTACATAAGCTGGATCTTGCGCCTGAGCGATAGATTCAAGGGCATAGCTTGCACTTGGAGCCAAGCGCACCCCGCTAGGTAAATAAGCACTAAAGGCATTAACTGTGTCTACGGCAAAGGCATAGGTGCTTGGCTCTTGCTCTAGGTTAAGGTTAGCTAACCAGAGAAGTTGCCCATCAAGTTGGGCAATATAATCAAGAGCCTGCTCTAGTTGTTTGGTGCTCAGTTGTTGCACCAGTTGCTCGAGGTTATCTGGCACCCCACTGCTAGTTAACTGATTTAACCATGCTAGTTTGCCTGTAGGGCGTCGAGTTTTGTGTTGAGGTCGCACTAACAGACGAGCCTTTTTCACAAAATCAGCGAGTTCAGTTTGACTAAACTTAGTTAAACGCTTAAAGAGCTCTTCGAGGTTTTCCCCTGGATTAAAGTAAGTAAGCATTTGACTAAGAGGGACTTTATAATCTTGGAGCTGTGCCTCACTGAGGTCATAGGCTACTTTAACCGCAGGTTCAAGAGCTTTTAAGTAAAGAGCGAGGTTAATGCGATCTAGTTTAGAGTTAATAAAGTCTAAGCGATCGCCAAAGAGCTGATAAACGAACCAGAGTTCTAAACTCGTTGGATCTACTGGGTAAGGTAAAATTTGCCCTTGTTTTTGGGCTTGTTCTCTTGCTTGCTCAAAGTCTTGCGCTTGGAGATTATGACGCCATTTTTGTTGATAGCTTTCTAAATCTTGCTCTAATAGAGTTGGTTTATGCTCAATTGGAATAGGCACCACAAAAAGGTGTGTATCTTGTTGGGCATATAAAGCACTGCGTTCGTTTAAGGCTGGAATTAATAAAGCCTTGCGCAGATGCTCGCTCATAAAGCTTAATTTGTCTTCGAGCTCTTGAGCTAGAGTAGTGAAAAAGCCATCGGCAGCTGCCTTGCTCGCAATAAACACACTGTTAGTCACCGTGAGATCTAAACGGAGACGCTCATAGAACTCATTTAAATGCACATAGTTAGCAAACACATCCGAAGCATTACGCATTAACGGCTGTTCGTCATAGGCAAATAAATTAGTGTTATTGCGGAAGCGAAGCATGTTCACCGCAGGATCAGCATCATAGGTATAAACTTGCGGATCCAGTGTAGCACTAGCAATATATTGCCAACGCGTGGTTGGTAAGTTATAGCTATTTTGTAACTCAGCTGGCGAACTAAAGTCAGCAAATACTTGCCCAACCTTGGTTTTTTGTCTTTTGGCAAGGCTAAGCGAAGCTTGCCCCAGAGTTTTAGCTTTGAAGTTACTTGCTTTTTGTAGTTTAACTTCTTGAGCAAAAACATCAAGATAGAGTTGGTTTTCTTTACGATTGTATTTGCCGCGACTAAAGCTATCGAGTCCCAGACTAACAAAGTAGGTTAGGTTTTGTGGACGCATTAAGTAGAGATCCACATTTTCCATAATATAGTAAACGCGGTTATACAGGGCTTTCATGAGAATATTCTCATAGCTCTTACGCGGTGGTAAACCTAGACCTACGCCACGAATTTGGTTGTGAGCAAATGCAAAGTATTGCTTGAACTTATCAGCAAGATTTGGGTACTCTAACGAAGGTAGAGTGTTCGTACTTAAGTGATAGTAAACATTACCTAGTGCCCCAAAGCCCTTGCCTCCTGCTTTAAAGTATTCTTTGGCAGTGTTATAACGCCAAATTAATTGCGGGAACATTTGCATCCAAGCTTGTAATGGAGCCTTGAGAATAGCCTCTTCACTGGCAAAAGACTCAAGCATGCGCTCAGGTTCTTCGAGGTAACTAATTTTATTGCGTTTAATTTGCGCTTGATACTCGTGTTCGATTTCCTGCATTACCGCAGCTACGGTTGGATCTTGAGTGCTCACTTGCAGTTTGCGTACTGGGTAAGAAGCATCTTTTTGCTTTTTAAGCTCAACCAGCTCCATAGGGCGTTGCGTCTGAGCGACAAACTCAGGCTCTTGATAAGCATAAGGGAAGTCAGCCGGATCCTGATTAACGAGCGGGCTCAAGCTCACTTGCAGACGTTGCTCTGGAGCTAAGTGCGGATTTAAGCGTGCACTTATGGTCGCAAGGTTATTGCTACTCATTGGACTAAAGCTTTGCTTGTACTCGCGAGCTAAGAAAATATTTGCTAAAGCACTGCGGTAAATAATTTGCTCATAAGCCAGTTGTCTTGGCTCTTCTAAATAAGCAGGAATATTTAAAGGGGTCAGACGTAAGTCTTCTTGCATTGCCTTATACTGCTCGAGACGCAGACGCAGGCGAGCACTACCTGTAATGAGCATAGGCTCATACGGGTTATAGTAGGCCGCATTATAGTTAGTAAAGCCTGGATAATTGTACTCCCCAAATAAACGCGAAGTTACGGCAAAGGTTGCAGGGTTGAGGAGATAAAAGCCTTTACTAAACTGCTTGTACATATCCTTACTTGAGTCATAGTTAGACTCAAGCATAATGCCCAGAGTAAAGTCTTTACTGCGTTTTGCTAATAAGGCTGGGTCGAGGTCATATTTACCTATTGGACCAAACTGATTTGCCCAAGTAAGAAAATGGCTATACTGACTCAGGTTCACTAGCTGTTGTAAACGCGTACGTTGCTCTTCGCCAATTAAAGCTTCTTGATAAGCTTGAGCTACTTGACGCTCTTCAAGGCTATTGCCTCTTCTTGCCCAAAAACCTTGAATTAGTTTGCTTGCATGTTTAAAGCCTCTGCCTAGTTGTCTAAACGTAAGCGGAGTGTTTACTTTTTTAAGGACGAGATCAAGCAGATCTAAATAAGCATAGCGAATGCCAATTTGGCTAATTTGGGTAGTGACATAATTAGTAAAAGGAGCAAAATCCACTAAAGCTCGTGGTAAGTTTGCGGTGCGCTTAAAGTTAATTGGCTCTTTAGCAGGAGCAATTGGCTCTTGCTCTAGGTGTGCCAGTTCCATAAAGTAAAGATAAGAGTCGAGATCTTTTAAGACATCTTTACCATAAAACGGACGCGGAGTTAAATAAGGAGCGACACTTTTTGCTCGCTCTAAAGCAGGTTCTGGCAGTTTAAGGCTCGCATTAAAGCGTAATTCCCCACCTTGTTTTAGAGCAAAGGCGTTAGCTAGATTGAGATCATTAAAAATCTTGTCAGATGCCGTCTGTAAGGTAATTTTTTGCTGATAGTAAAGCTGGAGATACTCTTTAGCCGCGTGCGCAAAACCAGGGAACTTTTCTTTTTCTTGGCTCGTAAGTTTTTTCGCAAAACTCGCGTCACTCAGAGCGAGATTAATTGGCGTTGTACTGTAAGTTAAACGCTCGCCATAAGCTCGAGACAGAGATTTTACACCCCCAGTGTTTTCATAGTCGACAGCAAAGGCAGTACGCTCATAGGTTCCTAACCAAGGTAAGTCAGCAGCTTTAAACTCTTTACTGAGTTTAGGATCCATACCTGTCATATCCTCAACCAGCGGAGCTTTATCGCGTAAAAACTCAGAAAGGTCATCTACCGACCAGTATTTGAGGTTGTTTTTTACAGCACCAATAATATAGTCATTGACCATTTTTTCCACGCGATTATGGTGTCTGAACTTAGTTTCACTGCGTTGATACACCGTCACTAAGTCCTCTTGAGTTTGGTTAGGACGCAGGTGATAGAGAACTTTTACAGGATCCTGGATATTTTTGGCAATCGGGTTAGTAATAAAGCGCTGATAAATGGCATAAGAAACAGCGTCCCCAAAGTAAAATGGGGGCTCAATAGTATTTTTCTTGCGCGCTAACTCCATATATGCCGCGAAAATATCACCCTTTTCTGGCGGATTACCTGGATTATGGTATTTATTGTCGTGTTGCCAACGTCTTTCGCGCGGTGCCATACCCTTAAGGCTCGAGCTATAAGAGTTAGGATCAAATAGATTATTTAACTCGGTATGGTAAAAAGAAACACGATAAGGTTTAGCAACCAGAGCAGGAAGAGCGTCATATTTTACAGGTAAAGGCAAACTCTCATAGGTTGGCATTAAACTTGCTGGCACATTTTGGTAGAGGTTGTCATATACCAGACGATAGAGGCTCAGGTTATAGGTTGAACTTGCTAATTGGGCAAAAGGAATTACTTTACGAGTTGCCTCTTTACCAAACGGACCGCCCTGCACTAATTGATAGTCAAGCAATTGTGAGGGAAAGGCATTGCTGGCAATAAAGTTAAATTCCACTATTTGCGGATAATTATCTACCCCGAGTTCAAAAACAAACGGCATACTATGGAAGCGAATGTTCTCTATCCCACGGTAAGTATAGGCTTGCTTAAAATCAAGACTTTGAATAGTATTGGCATTTAATAACTCTTTTAGGTCAGTTAAAGAGTTTTGCCCATGTAAAACAAAGACTTTTAAGCGCGGTAAAGATTGTTTCGACATAAAAATTTGGGAAATAGTTATTTTTCTTTTTAGGCTTAGACTTAGCGGTAAGCCATATCTCTATTTTACCAGTTCTACTCGCTTTAAGGGGAAAAAAAAGCCCTTAAACTAAGTTAAAGGCTAATAAAGGCAAAAGCAAAAGTATTAACTATTTGTTCTTGGCTATAAGCTTGCTGCACAAGCAAGCCAATTGAGGTTGGACTTTGCTTGGTTTGTGTCCAAGCTACTTTTTGTCTTACTTGTTCTTGGGCTTGCTGTTGCCAAGATTTAACCGCTTGGGCTTGGAGTTGCTCTTGGTGGGCAAGATCTGCCTCACTGAGCCAGTCTGCCATAGAAGCGGTGTAAAAATCTTGGCGAGTAAGAGGTAAAAGATTTTGGCTTAGAGCGTCAAGTTTAGCCCAAGCTTGCTCAGATGCATCAGGTTCTTGCTTAATTCCCGCAGTAAAAGTACGAATTTTACCCACGGGAATAGGGTAAAGATCATCTACTTCGGTGTAAATGCTTGGGGTATTAACCTGGTTTAGGTTACCAAAAGCAATTTTTTGTTCCCCACTAGCATAAGCTTGCACTTGGGGGTCGGCAAGGTTCCAACTAAGAATTCTTTGTCGATGAACATGACCATAGACAAGGAGATTAGCTTGACTTAACTGGGCTAAAAAATGGGTGTAGTTTAAGTCGATATCTGCCATATCCAGACTTGAGAGCTCGCCCCAAGTTGCGGTAATTTGGGTTTGGCGTTCTTCGTGCTCTTGACGTTTACGCTGCGATGCTGCTGAAATTCTTTGGGCAATTTTTTTTACCAACCAAGTTGGGATCAGTTTTTCCACTCCTTGCATTAAGCCCGAACGAATAAAGCGACGATATTTTTGGTAGGCTTCATCGCTAAGGCAGAGGTTATCGCCATGACATAACCAGAGGCGTAAACTATCCTCAGTTTTGGCAAGAGGGGCATGCTCTTGTAAGCGGTGCTTAAACTCGGCACACAGTTGTTCACGCTTGCTATAGGTTTGTTCATTGCTGACAATACTGGTCAGACTAGGAGATAAATACTGGTAGTAAGCCTGAGCTCCAGTTGCATTAGTACTAAAGTCAACTATAGTGTTTTCTGGCAAAAAAGTAGCTCCTATGCCTTGACTAAATTTTTTCCCTAAGAGAAAATCGCGGTTGCCTACCATAAAGAAAATTTCTACTCCAGCCTGGGCTAGAGTTTGTAAGCTTTCTTGATAGGGTTTAAACCAATCGGGAATAAAGTCGCCAATGCCGAGGGCGAGAAAGTCACCGAGGATATAAAGGCGTAAATGGCGTTTAGTATTTTCCCTTTTATTGTTTTGGGCTAGGGTAAGTAGTTGCTGGATAAAAGCAGCAAACTGCTGATTTAGTTCAGCAGTTGATTCTTGTAAGTGTAAATCACTTATAAAAAAATTATAAATCCAAAGGTTGGCGTAGTTTTCACGTTCAACCTGAGTAACAAAAGGTAAGGCCATAGCTTTTTTACGGGATAAAAAATAGATTATTACGCAATTATTTTAACATAAGAGAAAAAAACCAAGAGCAGGTCACTCTTGGTATTTGCAATTCACATACTATTTTAGGTGTGTAGCCTCGTAGGTGACAGTATGTGAGCCGAATCTCTCAAAAAAATTGGGAGCTACCAATTTTTTTTAAATATCCTAGAGGCTACACATTGAGATATAAGGTAAGGCAAGAGGTATGCAGGCAGCCATCTGAGTTTAAGTAACTAAAGCTTGCCGTGCCGAATTTAACTTGCCAGTCTCTGCGAGCTAAGTTGTACCTAACTAAAACAAAATACTTTGCGAGGCTTGTTATCTAGGCAGATTTATACTTGTTAACTAGCCAGACTAGTACTTGTTATCTTTCCTGATTTGTACTTGTTATTTAGCTAGATTTGTACTTGTTATCTAGCATAGGCACAATTACTATTTTACATAGGTACTGTGGTTATCTTGTAGAGGCATTATTACTATCTTGTATACGTACTATTGGTAAGCAATGGACGTACAGCAACTAGCTATCTCAAGGGAGATATTGCTAAATAGCTTAAAGGGCAAACATTTTTGTTGTTAGCTTAGGGAGATTATTTTGCTCGTGAGAAGAATTATCTTGGCTTGTGAGAAGAAGTATAGGGGTAGTATCTCTCTTGAGGGGAATTATAGATTTTTAGCTCTGGGGAGTTATTAAGTCTGTTTTAGCTCGAGAGGATGCTTTAGCTTTTTTAGCTGAGGCTGATTTTTTATTATTTATTATTGGTTAAGGACTAAAATATTATCCTTATCCTCTAATCTCATTATAGAGAGTAAATGCAAGTTTTATTTTGTTTTTTTGTCAAAATGTGACCTAGATCACACTTTCTGAGAAAAAAATGAACATTATTGGCAAAAAAAACCTAAAAATCAGCTTAAAACAAGGAGATAAAATTCAGCTTAAAGCAAGGAAGTAGAAAAATAACTTGAAATAAGAAAATAAAAAACAACTTAAAGCAAGAATATAAAAATAAGCTTGAACTAAGAAAAATGAAGTTAGGGAGCAGTTTGTATTTGGGATTTGGTAACGGCGGGTTTAGAGTTTTATTTTAAGGTACAGTTGATTCAGAATTTTGCTAAGAACTTGCTCTCTTTTTTGTTAAAGCCTTGCCTAGGTTTTAGCTCCGGGTTTTCTTGCTTGCTAAGGCAAGTTGGCTAAGGCAAAAAAGCGAGCTAAAGTCGCGGAAAATGCGACAAAATGCTTTTGCGGGGATTGGCTAAACGCGGTATAATAGACAATACTTGAAGTTATTTTCTAACTCAAGGAAATTGATATTTAAGTTAGTATTTAAAAACCTCTACAAGGATAGATATGTATTTGCGCATTAAACTGCATCCTGAGATAGTGACCAAGTCAGACTCAGTACGCAAGCGTTTTGTAAAAATTCTTTCATCAAACATACGTCAAAGTTTAAAAACTTATAATCTTGATTGTTCCATTCAACCTAACTGGGACAATATTCTCGTGCGAGCAAAATGTGATCCAGCGTTATATCCTGTATTTGTGCAGATTCTGCGTCAAGTACCTGGAATTCAGAAGATCCTAAAAATTAAGCTCGTGCCTTTTGTGGATATGCATCAATTATTTGAGGAAGTGTTAAAACTTAATGCTCAACGTCTGCAAAATAAAACTTTTTGTGTGCGGGTAAAACGTAAAGGTAAACACCAAGTACGTTCAATCGATATCGAACGCTACGTTGGTGGTGGCTTACGACAAAATATTCCTGGGGCTAGTGTAAACCTTACCAAGCCTGAAGAAACCGTACAAATTGAAATTGACAATGAGCAAGCTTTTTTAATTGAGCATAGTTTTTCTGGTTTAGGGGGCTTCCCAATTGGTACTCAAGATGCCGTACTCTCAATGATTTCTGGGGGTTACGACTCAGCAGTATCTTCATGGCAAATGATTCGTCGAGGCTGTAAACTGCATTATGTCTTTTTCAATCTCGGGGGACAAGAGCATGAGTATTATGTAAAACGTATTGCGAGAAAAATTTGGCAAGGCTACTCAGCTTCGCATAATGTAAAATTTGTTACCGTAGACTTTTACCCAATTATGCTCAATATTGCCAATGCCGTAAGTGATGGTTATACAGGCGTGTGCTTAAAACGTATGTTCTATCGCGTGGCTAATGCCATTGCCCGTCGTTTACGCATCGATGGTCTGGTAACAGGTGAAGCTCTAGGGCAAGTAAGTTCGCAAACACTAAAAAACCTTGCCGAAATTGAACGTGTAAGTGAAATACCAGTCTTACGTCCATTAATTGCCATGGACAAAGAAGAAATTATTCGCATTGCCCAGCAAATCCAAACTGCCGAAATCTCGGCACGCGTGCAAGAGTTCTGTGGCATTATGGGGAAAAAACCAACCATAGCTGCCGACCGTGCTACTTTAGAGCAAGAAGAAAGTAAACTTGATATAGAAGCTCTAGTAGCTCAAGCTTTAGATTCAGCTAAAGTAGAAAGTTTACGTGACATTGCCAGTCAAGATTTAGCTCACATAGAGTCGACGCAATTAACTTTTGTGCATCACTTAAATCCTGCTACTGACGTGGTAATAGATGTACGTGACGCTGAGACTTTTGAGCAAGCTAATAATCCATGGCCAGTAAGCGTGCTTAATATACCTTTCTTTGCTTTAGGAGAAAAGTTTGCTGAATTAGATCAAAGCAAACGTTATGTGCTTTACTGTACTAAAGGCTTACTAAGCCGGATTCAGGCAGTAAATCTCATTGAAAATGGTCATAAAAATGTTGTAGTGCTGGCTAAAGACTTTAGCTTTGAGGATCCTTTAGTTAAAGGACAAGCTGACGACACTACCTCTTCCTTAACTTCGAAATACAAATAGATTATGCGTTTATATCGTACCTATCACCCGCAAGTGCTTGAAGTAAGCCTACCTTATACTTTAACCTTGAGCGATGATTCTTTTCAGCATCTATGCAAAGTGTTACGTTTAACTGACGGCGAACAAATTCATGTTGTTGATGGCTCGGGTGGTCACTATGTGGGTACTCTAGTTAATGTGGCAAAAAAATCTGCCCAAGTAGAACTGCATGAATATGTGGTGGCAAACAATGAGTCGCCTCTACATTTGCATTTAATTCAAGGTATTTCCCGTGGTGATCGCATGGATCTTACTATCCAAAAAGCAGTAGAATTAGGGGTAAAAGAAATTACCCCTATTTTTACCGAGCGTTGTGGGGTAAGCCTGAGCGGCGAACGCCTCGCTAAAAAAATGGCACACTGGCAAGCAATTATCGTTGCTGCTTGTTTGCAGAGTTATCGCGATAGCATTCCTCGTTTAAATCCAGCCATTAGCATAAAAGAGTACTTTGCCCAAGTAAAACCTCAGGATAAGTGCCTCTATGTTAATTTAAATCCTTTTGCGGGGCAACGCTTACGCAATATAGCTCCTGAGTATGAGCAAATTAATCTGCTCATAGGCTCAGAAGGTGGCTTATCCGAGCAAGAAATTGCCCAAGCAAGCGAGGTAGGTTTTACCGATTTCAATTTAGGACCGCGCGTTTTACGGACAGAAACAGCTGGGCTTACTGCCCTAGCGATTCTCCAAGCTCAACTTGGAGACTTATAGACGAGAAATTGCCATGCAAAATGTCTTAAATAAGTATTTTGTTTTTCGGTATTCAGCAGCTAACTTTGCCCTCAAAGAAGATCATTATTATTTAATTGTCAGCAATCAACTTGAGCGCAACTATCGGCAAAAAGGTCAAGATGCCGCGGGAGTAAATAGCTTTGCTAGTGCAAGCTTTTTCCAGCAGCCGCAAAGGTATCTTGCCGTTCGTCTCAACCAAAAAACAAAATCTACTTTTAACCTGCATGTAGACCCTAATTTGGCAGCTCATGCAGGGACTAACCTCAACCAAATTCCTCTTTACCGTGGTGGCCGCGGACGAGAAATAAACCTCATGGTTTACGACAAGGGAGCACAAGCAACCTATTTTCTCGAACAAAAACAAACTCTACTTTTTTTAGGAGCAATTCGCAGATATTGCCTGCAGTATGACCAAAGAGTAAGAACTCTAGGTTATGATGCGCGTAAGCTTGTGCGTTTATACCAAAAAAGCCAAAAGTGCCCTGCCTTTAAAGCCAAAAGCAAGGTAATAAAACAAGAGGCACGTGGCTATTTACATAATTTACAAACCAGTAAAAAACGCTTACAAGAGTTAAGTAAACGCCAACGTACAAGTTGGAATGAAGCGGCTCCGTTTTTAAGTAGTAAACCTGCTTTAGGTAAAATGCTGGGCTTTGCTGAGCAAATAAAGCAGTATCTTGCCTCGGAGTTTACTTCTGCCCCACCAACGCTAGGCATCTGCTTACGGATTTTACATCTTAACTTTAGTTGCAAAGGCTTTTGTGCTCCCAATATAACTGTAGGTTCGTCTTACGATTTACATTTTGATTATGAGAAAGTTCCTAATCTGCCGAGCATTAATTGGTTAATTCCTTATAAAGATCGCCAGAGTTTACCTACATTTAATGGCGACCTTGCCCGCTACTATTGGGGGAATGAGGTATATGCCCTATTTGATGTAAGCAAGTATAGTTTTGCTCCTTACTTAAGTAACACTATTAATGCCGAAGGTGCTTTATTATTTCCAGAGCAAGCCTATGCCAGCCTCGGGCAGTATTTAGGGGTAACGACAAGCAGTAAAGCTCTCAAAGATATAGAAAAAAGTAAAGACCTGGAGCATCCTTATACCGCTGCTATGGTGCTAAGTGGAGATATTCTCGAAGCCCTAGCGAACCTAGGGCAAGAAGAGTTAGCTCCTTTTGCTAATTTATTAGCTCGTCTGGGCCAGCAAATTTATGCTCAGGCAACTAGCGAGAAAAAATCAAGCAAGCTTCCGAGCCCTGAACAACTCAAAGCTAAAGCGCAAGATTTAATTGCAGACTTTATTACCTGCATAGACGAGCAAATAAAAACTTGTTATGGGCGTAAAAAAGGCAAAGACAAGCAACTGAGCTTTGCCGAACTCACGCGTGATTTAGGGCAAGATTATGTTTCTCCATTTGCTCCTGCTCCTGAGTTAGGTGCTTATGAGTATCTCGAGGCTTTAGCCCATGAGCGAGAAGAAAAGCCAACTCTGCTTGATTTTAACTCTTGGTTAAAACTTCCTGCCTCTGCCAAAGAACAAAGTTTTGCCCAGGCTGTTTTACCTGCCCATGCCCCAAGACTAGTAGTGCAAAAGTTTAACAAGCGCTTAGATGACGTAATCCTCCAACTCGAAAGTTTATTTGCCTTAAAACTAGAAGCAAGTCGCTATAAGCTCGAGGAGTTTGCTTCTTTACCTGGGCAATATAGCCAAACGCATAATAATCTAAGCCTGCTAGGCAAGAATAGCGAGGACTTAGCTCCAGGCATTCAAGAGCACCTAGAGCACATTCTCAGTGCTGCTCAAGGTAATAGCTTTTTAAGCTATAAAGATGCTAGCGAAAATCAACCTTTTGCTCGTTACTTTGCTTATTTACAAAGTGATGATCCGCACGCTTTTGCTCACTTGCGTTATCTCGAACAAGAGCTGAGTTTAAACAATGCTCAACTTGAGTTCTATAATCGCTACTTAACCTTGCAGTTTGCTTTAGGTTATTTAAATCTCAATGCTTATTTTGTCGCTCGTTTACGTGGTCTCGAAGTTGCTTATGCTCTGAGCCTCAACAAAGAAAAAAGCAAAACTAAAGTTAAAGCTGCTAAAAAAGTTGATCCTTATGCTCTGGCTTTAAGTGACGGCTACCTGAATGACAAAGTAGCTCCTTTAGTAAGAGCTCTCTATGCTCAATTTAAGCAAGAGGGCATTCTCGGTAAAACACTGGCACAGGCTTTACGTCAATTAAGCCCGCGCCCGCAAGTGCTGCGACAAGAGCTTGACTTAGGGCTTCCGAGTCCACAGCGCTTAGATTATATTTTGCCTCGCATTGGGCAAGAAGTTAAGCCAGTGGTGGTTGAAGCTGAACCAAAAGCAAAATCTTGGATTGCCCTAGCACTCGAAGGACAAGTGCCTGAGGGAGTGAAAGTAACAAAAATCACTGACGTTAAGCAGATAAAGAAAATCGAACCTCAAGTGCAACCTCTCCCAGAGCCAGAACAAGACTTGCCAACTTTTGCTGAACTGGGCGAGCGAGGCGAGGAAATTATTGATCTTAACTTTATTAAGCGTAATCTCCTGACCTTTTTAAATCTCAAGCGTCAGCAAGATGCCAAAGTAAGCTTTTTACAACAGCCATTTGCTGATAGTTCACGGGTGGTAAACCCTATAGGTTTACTCTCATTAAGAGATGTTGCGGGCTTAAAAGATTTAGAGATAAAAATCTATGTCGGGGTTGAGCTTTTAAGTTATTTACCAAAAAGAATTTCAACCTTTACTAATCCAAGTAAATATCCTGAGCTCTATACCGTGCCAACGAATAGTGAGGCTATTTTCCAAGGTACAGAGCAAGCTTTAGCTCCTTATAAGGTGCAAGCGCAACTGCCTATGGGGCATTTACAAAATCTGGCCTACAACTATGCAGGTTCGGTAATTGGCAGTGCTCTATTACGCAATCGCCTCGGGCACTTTGCCGATAGAGATCGCCTCTATACCTATCAAGTTTATATTCCCGAAGAAATAGATTTTCTTACCCTAGATTATGGCATGCGGGAAATAGCTTCGGTACAACTAACACAAGCAAGCAAAGCCTATGCGATGGGAGCAAAAACCTGCTCTCAAGTGCTAAAACGCTTGCAGCAAAAGTACCCAGGCAAGCAAGCTTTTAAGAGCTTTCCAAGTTATGGTGAGGCTTTAGGGCAAGCTCTTAGCCATTTTGCCCAAGAGCGTGAGATTAAAAAAGGTAACGAGCAGTTTAGTCTCGAGCAAGGACGCCATATTTTACAAAACTTTGGTAACTTGCTTTATTACCAAGTAGAGCAATTGGTTCAGCCTTATGCTTTACCTAATCACCATGCTACAACCATTCACTATTTAGGCTTACTGGAAAAAATTAATAAACTCTATAACTCTTGGTATAGCAAGCAAAAGGTTGAGTATTATTTTACTGGGGAGCAAAGTGGTGCCAAAGGACAAATAGCTCCGCCCCTGCCAGTAAATGGTGAACGCGAGCAAAAAGCGATTTATGAGCAATATCAACATTATGAGAAAATTGTAACTCATATTAAAACTGCTTATGGCAAGGCTAAGAGTACGCGCAAGTACTTACGCCATTTTTACGCAGGCATTGCAGGGCAGTATACAGCTCTAGCTCATAAACTTCATGCTCTGGGGTATCCAGTTCCAGGTAAAGAGAAAGCAAAAAGCCCTGAGGCTGCTGCTCATGAGTTAGCCATTGCTAAAATTCGGGCAAGATTACGCAATCAGCCGCATATTGAAGTACCTCTTGAGCCACCAACGCATATTTTAGATAAGGCTGCCCGCTTAAAACAAAAGCAAATTAGCCAAAAAGTGCTCGAAGAGATTCTCAAGATCAATACCAAGGCTGAGCAATATGTTAATTTACATAACTTGCCTCTCATTAAGCATGTGCCTGAGTTTGCTCCTGTGCGCGAGTTTGTCGAAGAAATTTCCCAACAAACGATTAACGAACTCAAAGATAACTGTCGTCGTGCTTTACGTGATCTCTATCGTAAAGTACTGCTCTGTAATCTAGAAAAACGGCAAATGGTGGCAGCTCAGCGTCCTGAGCTTTATGCTGTGCGCATTCATGCTCTCGAAGACAAGATCTGGGATTTAGAGCTCGATTGGTGTCGTTTAATTGCTCGTTTTGTTTGTATGGGAGCAAGCCAAAAAGAACTACGTCCTGAGTTCTTTAACTATGCCTTACATGCAGGCATGCGCCCTTATTTAGTAGCGCAGGTAGAAAAAACGGTACGTGACTATATGGGCACGCGTAAGTTTATTACGGCAATTGAAATTCTCGAAAAGAGCTTTATCCCCCATAAAAGTGCGTATCGCCGCAATAAAGCCTTACGTGAAGCTCTTAGTCGTTCTTTACGCGAGTATCAATCCTTTAAGCGCGATGGAGCAAATGTACCAAGCCGAGAGCAAGTGCTTAGTCAGTATGATGAGCCAGTAAAACCTCGAGCGACGCCAAGAGAGCGCAAGTATCGCTCGTATCGCGATCGTATTGAAGACTTTTTCTATGAACAAACCTATGAGCGAGTTTTTAATCGTAATTATCACGATACCAAAGACGCCTTTGATGATTTCAATCTGGAAAACGTCATGGCACAAGTGCTCGAGGGTTTAAGTGAAATAGAAATTAGTTTAGACGACTTTTTAGATTTGCCTCTCGAACGCATCAAGGCCTTGCTCTTAGAGCCAAGGATCTATAATCGCATAGTTTCGCGTTGGTTCGATTTTGATACGCCATTGCTCAAAGAGATTTTAGCTAATACTTTAATGCGACATCTCTTTAAGTTCTGTCGCACTTATCATCAGCATGGTTGCAAAGTTCATGTTGCCGATCCTCTGCTCTATGCCCACAACTGGTTAAGAGTGTTCTATAACCTGCTTGATGAGCTCTATTACTCGCAAGAGATAATGCTCAATGATGCCAAAATGCGCATGTTTACGCCATGGCAGAGGTTACAAGTGCATCATCAAGTGCTCGACAAACTCATTGGCTTTATTCATGAGGCTGTAGATGAAGTAGAGCAAGAGTTCAAGCAGTTCAATAGAGTAAATATTATTGTCAAAGAGCAACTTGCGCAAGCCAAAGAAGAGGCCTATGCCTTCTTAAGCAAAAAGTATGACAAAGAGCAAGCTTCCTTAGTTAAAGCTAAGAAAAAGCTCAAGCAACTCGAGACTAAAGCTCTAGAAGGCTTAGATGAGCACATGCAAGATTTAGCTCTTAACCAAGCTAACTACACGCTCAAGCATTTAACTAAAGTACGCAAGTTTACTCTCGATCCGGTGCCAAGACTCGAGTATGAGTTAGTAAAACGCTATCGTCAGAGTCTCCAAGATGCTACTTTAGATAATATGCAGTTCTACAACCTGCATCAATATATAGTTGCTGAGAAAGTAGAGCAAATAAAAGAGCAAATTGCTAACTATCGTAAGTTTATGCAAGTAGCTTACAATATTAGCGATGCTGAGCTAGAAGCTAAGCAAGCCCAACTAAGCCAAGTGGAAATAGCTCCTTACTTAAAAGAGCATTACAAACTGCAACATCTTCTCTTGTTAATTAACCCGATTAGTGAACAAGAGTTAGCCCAAGTGCGACCTTTAGATTTTGCGAGTTTTAATGCCCTGCTCTTAGGACGCATGCAACAAGAGCAACCGCAAGCCCCAAATCAAGGGATTTGGCAACTGGCACCTGAGCAAGAAAGAGATGATGCCATAGCCACAGTCTATCGGCAAATTCTTACTCAGCTCGAAGACAATCCTTTTGCTGATTATGAGCAAGGGCAAGAGTTACTCAAACAAATTCTAGCTGGAAAAACTGAATTCAGTCTAGAAAACTGGTTGCAAATGTGTAAACTCAACCTGAGCTTAGGTCGGAGTCATGCGGGCTTTACCCATGCTTTACTCGCTTGGTTAATTGCGAGTTTAACTAAATTAAACTATGGTCTGGTATATGCAAGTGTTGCTCACCCTGAGTTTTTAACCTTCTATCGTGAGTTTAGTGTTGACTATACCTATTTACAACGACAATACCAACATTTAGCTCAAGGAGGTAAAGGACACCAACGCATAGCTCCACCGCAACTTGAGTATCCTGTAGCTGCCTTACGGGAGTTAGATACTTTTGATGCAAGAAGATTTGTGAGCATGCCAGATGAGTTTAAGAGCAATGCGTTTGTTTTATTTGCTCTTAAAGCAAGTAACAAATACCAACTTAAGCAAAAAGCTTTTGCCAAACAAATACCAGCAGTATTTGCCGAACGCTTTAAACTCAAGCCTGAGCAGTATCCAGCCCTCTATGCTGACTTTGCTCAATACTTACAAGAGCAATTCTGGCAAGGGCAAGCTTACACTGCTTTAGTGCACTGGGTTAGCTTAAAAGACAAGCTGGGCTACAAGGACTTTAACCTAGCTTTTGGTAGTCTTTACCGCTTTAAAGACAAGGTAAATAACTTGTATACTAGTCCTTATTACTGGAATAGTATTGATTTAACGCAAATTATTGTTCCTGTTAATAGACGTCAAGGCAATTATGCTGATCTTGTTGCTTACTTTAACTGGCAAAAATCGGTCTTTGAGGATCAGGGTGCCCGGATCCAAAGATATCTTTCTCATCGTCGTAAGTTTGAGAGAAATTCAACTCCTTCAGCTACGGCACAAGAGGTTTGGGAAAAATGGCAAGAAGAATTTGCTAAGCCTAAGCCTAAGGACAAGACTGATAAAGAACAATAACTTAATAAAAAGCAATAACTTAAAAGAGCAGAGGAATTATTCCCCTGCTCTTTTTTTTTGACAAAAAAATACCACTGCCCAAAGGCAGTGGTACCACTGTAGTTAGATATCCCCAACTAACCACAGATTTTCATAAGGATGATTAGAATTTAACACCAGCGTATAGTGCGTAAGTATATTGACCACGGTTTTCTGATGAAGCAAAGTCTTTAGATAAAGAAGCTGCTTGTACACGTACACCAAAGTCTAAGTATTTACCGTAAAGTGAACCTACTTCTAAAGCACCGTAAACACCACCTGTGTGTTTGCTGAATTCATCAGAAGCACGAGTTTGTTGGTAACCTAAAGCAAAACCTGCATATGGAGTAAAGTCAGTTGAAGTTTCCCATAAGTATTTAGTTTTTGCACCCGCACCAAAGTTGTAGTAGTTAACTGAGTTTTGACGACCGTAGTTGAAGAAAGCTTCACCACCTACGTACCAACCGTAGTTATTGAATACGCGGTAATTGTAGTCTGCATTTACCCCGTATGATTGTACGTTTTCACCTAGAACACGTTGACCACCTACTACACCGTGTACTGTACCAAAGTGTTTATCTAAAGAAGTAGCGTTAGCTAATGTTGGAACTAAAGCTGCTGATAATGCTGCTACTGAAACTGCTAATAGTTTTTTCATAATATAAATCCTTTTGTTTTGTTTAAGTTGTGTTTAAAACAAATAATTAGTTGTGGACTAATCGCTCAAGCAAGTGTGGTTGAGAACTTTATATTTAAATGTTTGTATTTTTTTCATTTCTTATTTTTTGCTTGCTTGAGTGATTACTCACTTATGATTATAGACCAGCAAAAAATAAAAATAAAGCAAAAAAGAAAAATTTTTCTAAAAAAATGCAATTTTTTAAGAAATTCTTACATTTGCAAGTTTTATTTTAGAAAAAATCTTGCAAATGAGAGTGTTTAACTAAGTGTACACTTAATTAAATAGGTTTTTGTATTTTTTAGCAGAGAAAAATAAGATCGCGAGCAATATTAAACAAAAGTTGAGGCAAAGTTGGAGAAAGTTAGGAAGAGGTAGGTAAAGCTAGGAAAGTAAGTCCAGATAGATAAAGCAAAGGTGATAAGCTCAGGGAGACAAAGAAAAATTGATCCAAAGTTAGAGAAAGTTAGGAAGAGGTAGGTAAACTAAGGAAAGTAAGCTTAGATAGATAAAGCAAAGATGATAAGCTCAGGTAGATAAAATAAGTCAAATAAAAAAGCAATCTAAGTTCAGGAAAAAAATAACTCAAACTCTCTTTAAGTTAACTATTTAAATAATTAACCAAACATTAACTAGATAACTAATTAATCTAAATAGCTATTAACTATTTAAATTACTCCTAACTAAAAGCACCGCAAATAAAAAAATTCCTCAGACTTTAAAACGTTCCATAGAATTTGAACAATAATAAAAGCACTTGGTCTTGACCAAGTGCTTTTATTTTTAAATCAGTTTGATTAGAATTTAACACCAGCGTATAGAGCGTAAGTGTATTGTGCACGTGAAGCACTGTCAGCAAATCCTTTAGATAGAGATGCTGTTTGTACACGTAAACCGAAGTCAAAGTGTTGACCGTATAATGAACCAACTTCTAATGCACCGTAAACACCACCTGTGTGTTTGCTGAATTCGTCAGAAGCACGAGTTTGTTGGTAACCAATAGCTAAACCTGCGTATGGAGTAAAGTCAGTTGCTGTTTCCCATAAGTATTTAGTTTTAGCACCTACACCGTAGTTGTAGTAGTTAACTGAGTTTTGACGACCGTAGTTGAAGAAACCTTCAGCACCTACGTACCAACCGTAGTCATTGAATACACGGTAGTTGTAGTCACCGTTTAAACCGTATGATTGTACGTTTTCACCTAAAACGCGTTGACCACCGATTACACCGTGAACTGTACCAAATTGTTGGTTTAATGATGCAGCATTAGCAAATGAAGGAGCAACTAGTGCAGCTGCTGTTAAAGCTGTTGCTGATAAAGCTAATAATTTTTTCATAATTTTTTCCTTATGTGTTTTGCTTTATATGTTTTTTCTTACCCTAAGGTAAGGGGGATTGAATAATGAAGTCACAACCTCATTATGCAAAAGTATCTAGATTTCTCTAGACAACTATGTTGTCGGATTAAATTGTAGAATGTTTAATTAAGTTACCTCGAACTTAACTTAATTAATCATTCTCCTGTTGTTTTGTTGTGTTACTTAGCTTTTCTTACTAAACTCTAGCCTAGGGTTAAAAGCTATGGTTGAGTAAATGCTTGCTAATTATATTCCTCTAAAATGAAAAAAGTAAAGAGAGAAAATTGCATAGTTTTGCTAACTTATTCTAAATTAAGACGTAAAAAACTATATTCAGCTTGTGCAAGACTTGGAATCACAAGCTATTTCTCTTTAGTTCTTTATTTTTAGAGTGCTAGAATAATTTCTGTTGTTTGAATGCATTTGCTTTATGAATTGTTTACGTGCCTTTTATACCCCTAGAAAAAATGATTTAAAGAGAAAAATTCTTTAAATTGTTAATAATTAGAGTAAATTTTACTGAAGAAAATTGTTTATTAAATGAATTAAATCCCTGGAAAAAATAAAATTCAAAGCTTAAATTCAAGGGGTAAGATTATATACAGAACTCAACAAATAGCTTAAAATGAAATTACCCTAGAATAACAATCTCAATACTAGATAAGACTAATAAAGGTAAAATTAAACTTAGACCCTAAAAAGGTACCCCTAAAATTTTTAGAGGTACCTTATTTAAGCTTAATATGAAAGTTATGTGGGATTTAAAATAGTAAGATTACTAGTTCTTGAATCTTGGGGCATAGTTAGGATTAAAAGCCGCAGCTCCAAATAGTATTCCCTTATATTCTGTAACTTTGGCTACATTCCAATTTCTTAAATCACTTATAAAATTTCCAGTAAATGCGAACATATAACTCATATCAGTAACATTAGATACATTCCAACGGCTTAGATCACTGTTAAATTTTTTCGCTCCGTTAAACATAAATGCCATATCAGTAACTTTACTCACATTCCACTTACTTAGATCACTAGTAAAGTTTTCCGCTCCAATGAACATTCCAGCCATATTTGTAACATTAGAAACATCCCATTGGCTTAAGTTACTATTAAATTTTTTCGCTCTATAAAACATGGCTTTCATATTAGTAACTTTGCTAACATTCCATTTACTTAGATCACTAGTAAAGTTTTGAGCGTCATTGAACATTACATGCATATTTGTAACATTAGAAACGTCCCATTGGCTTAAGTTACTGTTAAATTTTTTTGCTTTGTTAAACATGGCACTCATATCAGTGACTTTGCTTACATTCCATTTACTAAGATCACTAGTAAAGTTTTCCGCATCTTGGAACATTCCTCTCATAGTTGTTACCTTAGAAACATCCCATTGACTTAAGTTACTATTAAATTTTTTTGCTTTGTTAAACATAAGTTCCGTATTAGTAACTTTACTGACATTCCATTTACTTAGATCACTAGTAAAGTTTTCCGCTTCACTGAACATAGCATACATATTCGTAACATTAGATACATCCCATTGGCTTAAGTCACTATTAAATTTTTTTGCCTCGCTAAACATAAATGACATATTAGTAACTTTTCTCACATTCCACTGGCTTAAGTCACTATTAAAATTATTTGCTCCGTTAAACATACCTTTCATATCAGTAACTTTGCTTACATTCCATTTACTCAGATCACCAGTAAAACTTTTAGCTCCATCAAACATATTTTTCATGTTTGTAACATTTGCTACATTCCATTTACTCAGATCTTGGTTAAAGTTAGAAAGAGCAAACATCCCAGTCATATTTTTGACTTGAGAAACATCCCACTTACTTATACTTATATTTTGATTAAAATATGTACTAAAGAACATAAATGCCATGTTTTGGACATGCGATACATTCCAATCACTAATATCTTTAGGAAGAATAAGATTATTACTAAATAGATGACTCATGTTAGTGACATTGGAGATATCTAATTTTGAGATATCATTTGGGAAGTAAGAACAAGCAAAGGTGCCTTGCATAGATTTTACTCGGCTAATATCTAAAGTGTATAAGTCGATATTAAATTTCCTAACTTCAAGAAAATAGTTGCACGTATAGTAAACTGTACCATCATCGAATTCATGTTTTTTTAGATTTCCAGCAAAAAGAAAGTCAATGTTTCTAATGTAAGCCATGTTAATAAAGCTTAAATCTAAAGGTTCTCCTTCTTCATCATTAAACTTTTCTACATAAACATCTAAGAATCTTTTTAGGTTCTCGGTTGTAGTAAAAGTTAATCTTACATTAGTTGGGTCTATTCTTTGTCCTTTGATTTCTTCAGGAAGCTGATCAAATGTAACATCTTTAAGCTTATATTGATAATTGTAGTTTGGGTTAGCTCCTGTGTCTCTAAATTGATAGTAATTATAGTAAACACTAGCTCCAATAGCTAAAGCAGAGCCAATAATACTTAGGCTAATAATTATGTTTTTTAGTTTCATATGCATTTAAGTTGAGAAAATATTGTTTATAAGCAAACTCTATGGAGTTTTTCAAAGTTTACATAAAAGCTATTATTTTGAGGTTAGTTCTTGAATCTTGGAAAATGGTAAATATTAAAAGCTTTAGCTTCATATATTATTCCACCAAATTCTTTAACCTTGCCTACATTCCAATTTCTTAAATCACTTCTAAAATTATCTGTTAATGCGAACATATGAGTCATATCAGTAACATTAGATACATTCCAACGGCTTAGATCACTGTTAAATTTTTTTGCTCCTTCAAACATATATGACATATCAGTAACTTTACTCACATTCCATCGACTTAGATCACTAGTAAAGTTTTGAGCGTCACCGAACATAGCTTTCATATTTGTAACATTAGAAACATCCCATTGGCTTAAGTTACTATTAAATTTTTTTGCTTGGTTAAACATATATGCCATATTAGTCACTTTGCTCACATTCCATTTACTTAGATCACTAGTAAAGTTTTCCGCCAAATTAAACATAGCTTCCATATTTGTAACATTAGAAACATCCCATTGGCTTAAGTTACTGTTAAATTTTTTTGCTCCGTTAAACATAAATTTCATATCAGTAACTTTACTCACATTCCATTTACTAAGATCACTAGTAAAGTTTTCTGCTAATTGGAACATAGTATTCATATCTGTAACATTAGAAACATTCCATTGACTTAAGTCACTATTAAATTTTTTTGCTTTGTTAAACATAAATTTCATATTAGTAACTTTACTCACATTCCATTGACTTAAGTTACTATTAAATTTTTTTGCTCCTTCAAACATAAATGCCATATCAGAAACTTTACTCACATTCCACTTACTTAGATCACTAGTAAAGTTTTCTGCTTCACTGAACATAGCATACATATCTGTAACATTAGAAACATCCCATTGGCTTAAGTCACTATTAAATTTTTTTGCTTCGTTAAACATACCAAGCATATTAGTAACTTTGCTCACATTCCATTTACTCAGATCACTAGTAAAGTTTGTTGCTTTGTTAAACATACAATACATATTAGTAACTTTGCTCACATTCCATTTACTCAGATCACTAGTAAAACTTGTTGCTCCATCAAACATATTTCTCATGTTTGTAACATTTGCCACATTCCATTTGCTGAGATCTTGATTAAAGAGAATTGCACCTGCAAACATCCCATCCATATTTTTGACTTGAGATACATCCCAATTACTTATATCTTGATTAAATACCTCTGCCTTAAAGAACATAAATGCCATATTTTGGACATTAGAGACATTCCAATCACTAATATCTTTATGAAGAATAAGATTATTACTAAATAGATGACTCATGTCAGTGACATTGGAGATATCTAATTTTGAGATATCATTAGAGAAAAGAGTACAAGCAAAGGTTCCTTGCATAGATTTTACTCGGCTAATATCTAAAGTATACAAGTCGATATTGAATCTCTTAACATCAGAAAAATAGTCGCATGTATAGTAAACTGTACCATCATCGAATTTATGTTTTTTTAGATTTCCAGCAAAAAGAAAGTCAATGTTTCTAATATAAGCCATATTAATAAAGCTTAAATCTAAAGGTTCTCCGAATTGATCATTAAACTTTTGTACATAAACATCTAAGAATCTTTTTAGGTTCTCAGTTGTAGTAAAGGTTAATCTTACATTAGTTGGGTCTATTCTTTGTCCTTTGATTTCTTCAGGAAGCTGATCAAATGTAACATCTTTGAGTTTATATTGATAATTGTAGTTTGGGTTAGCTCCTGTGTCTCTAAATTGATAGTTATAGTAAGCAGCTGCACCAACAGCTAAAGCAGAGCCAATAACCCCTAGGCTAATAATTATGTTTTTTAGTTTCATATGTATTTAAGTTGAGAAATTTAAGTTGAGAATATATAGTTAACAGGAAATGCTCTAAAACTGAGAAGAAGAGATGTAAAAATGCGGAAAAAGTTTGGTAAAAGAGTAGCAGAAATATTCTTCTCAAATTTTCTAGAATCTTACTTTTATTATAGCAAGATACAAGCAAATCTGAGGCAAACTCAGTGAGGATTTATAATGATTTTTTTAGAAAAAAACTGCAAAAGAAAGGTTTAGTATTTATCTGCAGTTTGTCTAGGAGAATTTGACTGGATTAGTGAGGATAAAGAGTTTTTCTAAAAACAAAAAACGAGCTTTGTAAACTACTAAAAAGTTTATCGCAAATAACTTGCTTTTCCGTTAAAATAGAA
The DNA here is from genome assembly GCF_003585925.1 of Psittacicella melopsittaci. GTDB lineage: Bacteria > Pseudomonadota > Gammaproteobacteria > Enterobacterales > Psittacicellaceae > Psittacicella > Psittacicella melopsittaci. The sequence continues at coordinate 32,695 of NZ_NRJH01000003.1, read as the reverse complement.
GCTTGGTTATATAGAAAAAAAATAATATTACTTTTTCTAACAACAGTAATGAGAACTTATATATGAATGATAAAAATTATACTAGTATTGAATTATTTGCTGGAGCTGGGGGACTAGCTCTAGGTTTAGAAATGGCAGGGTTTAAGCATCTTGGCTTAGTAGAATTTGATAAGCATGCAGCTAATACCTTAAAGCACAATCGCCCGCAGTGGCATGTCCTTTGTGAGGATATAGCTAAGGTAGCGGAACGTGATCTTGAAGCTGAGTTTGGTATCGAAAAGTACCAATTAGATCTTCTCACGGGTGGTTCTCCTTGCCAAAGCTTTAGTTATGCAGGTAAAAGACTGGGCTTAGAGGATACGCGTGGTACTATGTTCTACCATTACGCAACATTTTTAGCAAAGCTACAACCCAAAATGTTTCTTTTTGAGAATGTAAAAGGATTACTTAGTCACGACAAAGGAAGAACTTTCCAAACGATTCTCGATATTTTTGCGCAACAGGGGTATCAAGTTAGTTACCAAGTGCTCAATGCTCTTGATTATAGTGTGGCGCAAAAACGAGAAAGACTTATTGTTATTGGTATTCGCAATGACTTAGCAGAGCACACCTCTTTTACTTTTCCTGCAAAACAAGCAAAGCAACTTGTCTTAGGTGATATCTTACAAGACGTACCTCCAAGTGAAGGAGCCAAATATTCCGAAGCCAAAGCAAAAATCTTTCAGCTAGTTCCTCCTGGAGGCTATTGGCGAGATATAGATCCAGCTATAGCTAAAGCCTACATGAAAAGCTGTTGGGATATGGAAGGAGGACGCACAGGGATTTTGCGTCGCTTAAGTATGGATGAGCCGAGTTTAACCATTCTAACTACCCCCCAAATGAAACAAACTGATCGTTGTCATCCTAGCCAAGTTAGACCTTTTACTGTTCGCGAAAGTGCAAGAATTCAATCATTTCCTGATTATTGGGAGTTTACAGGAACCATGGCAGCCAAGTACAAGCAAATTGGCAATGCTGTACCTTGTAATCTTGCTCGTGCTGTTGGGGAGCAAATTAAACTAACTCTCGACTCCCTCAAAAAAATATAACTCCACAAAAAAAGCTAAGCTCCAAGAGCCTAGCTTTTTTCTTTACTGGATAACATATTTTTTAAATACTGGAAGTTTTAAATAGTCTTCTAAACTTGGCAGAGTATAGCTATAACCATAGCCTCCATTTTGAGCTTTTTCTAACTCACTACTTGGAAGTAGGTTTTTTCCTGCTTGCACATTTAGACTAAATACTTGCTCAGGCGTTAAACCTGTTAAGAACACGCGGTCTACGGCTAAGACTAAATCACAGAGGTAACTTGCCTCAGGATAGGTAGCAGCCAGTTCTTTTAAAAGGTCGACATGAGGTTTTGCTTGAGTACAGGTGTCAAAGAGAAACTTAAAGCCAGTATAACCTGGAAAAAGAAGAGTATCACCTTCTACTACAGGGGCTTGGTTGGCATTTAAAGTGGTAAATACCTGTTGATAAAGCTCAGCAACATTACTTTTATAAATGTAACGTTGTGGATCTGGATTACGCAGAGTTACATTACTATTTTGCAAGCTGGTATCTAACTGACGTAAATATAAATCATGCTGAGTCATTTCTCGATTAAATTGCTTTAACTGTTCGGCAGAAAATGAATTAGTGCCTTTAAAGTAAAAAATTAGCACAAATGCTACCAGTAAAGCTACGGGCGATAAGATTTTAACTAGCTTTTTTTGCATAACAAGTCTCCTTGACTTGCATAAAAAATAGATCCATATACTTAATATAATAATACAAGATTATTATAATTAAATTTCTTTTTTTAGATCAGCTTTCATAGCCTCAATACGTTGACGACGTTCGCTAACAGCACGAGCTCGATTGGTCTTAGAAGTTCTCTTGCGTGCTTTTTCCAGTTGGCGTTGTCTTTGCGTTTCTGGCTTTACTGCACGACGAGGACGATAGGGATACTCATACACTGGGGTATCTTCATCTAACCAACGTTCATAGAGCTTTTCTAGCGAATCATAAGCCATGCCATGCTTACGTACTAAATCCATTTCTACTACCGCTCGTAAAAAGTTCTTATAACGTCGAGCTACATTCTCAAAGTCTTCGGCAAGTTCACGATAGATAGTAAAAGGTTTACGTCCTCGACGTGACATGTTTGCTTGCATTTCTTCTAAGCAAGCTTCAACATTGAGGTTATTCCGTAATACCGCTTGGACGCGATAACTCATGGTTTTATTTGAAGAACACTTGAGGTCGAGATTTTTTTCTTGGTTTACCCGATTAATATAATTGGTTAAACCGCGATGAAGCTCACTGAGGTTTAAGTGCCGCTTGTAATTAACGCTAGTAATTTTAATCGGCGAGCCATGGGTATCGAGATGTCTTTTCTCCATAGCTTGAATATACTTTATGATAAAAAGCAATTCTACCCGTAGCAGAAAAGAAGCAAGTTTGTTTTTCGGCATAAGTATTCCTGTAAAGAAAGAATGAGCATTATTATTGTAGCAAAAATTACAGCTAAATAAATGAGCAAATGTAAAAAAGAGCTTGGTAAGAAAGAGATAAAGAAGAAAATTATTATTTTGCCTCAGATCAGAAAACTGGTTCAAGACGATTAAGAGAAGCAAAGGCAAGCAAACGAAGATCTTTACACTTTACAGAGGCAAGAGTAAGACTCTAAGACAAGGGCAAGTAAAAAAGACAGTGATAGCAAACAAAGACAAGGACAAACAAAATAAAGTAAGCTCAAGCAAATTTTTGCTATCTAGCTCAAGAGTAAGAAACTAAACTGGTTCTTTTTCTTCTCAAAGTTAGTTTTCTCTGCTAAAAAATTAATCTTTTCTCTTCCCTAAAATCTAGTTCTTTTTCTAATCCCAAGAGAAAAAATTTAGGGCTTTGACTGGAAAAACTTAAAGTTAGTTATATAAATAATATAAGCAATTGCTTATATAGACTATAGCAAAGCATAGTCCAGAATTTTTTATCTCAAGGAAAACTATGACCACAAAAAATATCAAGCATTGGTTAGTAGTTTGTTGTATAACCCTTGCGAGCTTGGTCTTAGCTGGTTGTAATAAGGGAAATCCAGAACAAATTGGTTCTAATTTAACTCCCCCACAAGTGCAAAAATTTGAAAAGGTTTATGCCAAATATGGTCCAGCTTGGATAGACATCTATACTTTATATAATATGTTCGGTCTAGACGCAAATCGCCTCAATGGTCCAGTTAGCGAAAACTCAGTGTATATGTTCTACATGATGTTAAATGTTCCTGATATAGGATCTAAGGTATTTAACAAGGATGAAGAGTTTGTTGCTCCTGCTCTAGACAATTATCGTTTTGCTTATCAAGTGTGTAATCTAGTGTTAGATGACACCGAGCAAATGGATAAATTAGCTCGTATTCCTGATATTAAGCAATTTTGTCAGAATACCAACTACTATTATCGATTATTTATTAGTAATTTTAGTGAAGATTTAGTAAAATCTATAACGGCAAGCATTTATGCGAATAAGATTCCGCCTCGTTTATGGGAAAAAATCCAAAGTAATCAAGCGGGATTCATTTATGTTAATTTAACAGCTGCCGATTTAGAAAAAACTTCGCCAAAAGACAGATACTAAAAAAAGAGAGGCAACTCTCTTTTTTGTTGCCTTTTTTTATACCAGCATGTACAAATCTATATTTTCGCTAGCTCTTGGCGTAGTGCTACTGGCTCCTGCGTACAGTAAGACTACCCTAACTAATAATGATCTCAAACGCTTTAACCAAATTTACCAAACCTATGGTAAGCAATGGCTCGCAGGCTATCGTGAACTCTTAACCAAAAACATTTCTCCAGGTACTGGAGCTCGCCCTGTAGTTAACTCTCGGACTATGGTAAATGAGGTGGTAATTTCTTTTTACCGCACAATTAATGCCAATAAACGTCCGCAGTTAAAACAAAGCAAGTATACTTTTCCTGCCTTTAATGATTTTACCTTTGCCCAACAAGTTTGTCGTATTGCCCAAAAGTCACCTGCTCAGATGACAAAGCTAGAAAAAAGTAATTTTGTGGCAAAGAAGTTTTGTGAGTACACTACTTTTTACTATGGTCTCTTTGTTGCGGACTTTAAAAGCGAGCAAGTAAATAGCTTAAATGCTTTAGCTAGTCGTAAGTTTTTTACCCAACAACAATGGCAATCTTTAACCCGAGGGCGTTATGGTTTTAGCTATCGTCCTTTAAAAACTAGTGACTTACATTCTACGCGTTTAGGCAAATATGTTATAGCTCTGAAATAACTCAAGGCACAAAAGCCAACGCAAACTCAAGGCACAAAAGCCAACGCAAACTCAAGACACAAAAGCCAACTCAAGGTTATAAGAGCAAACTTCAAGTAGCAAACATGGAAAAAAGTCGATTTGCCTTTTTCCTTGCCTTAGAGAACCTCAAAAGAGAAAACTAAAAAGAGAAACTCAAACGAAAAAGAGAATCTCAAACACAAAAGCTAAAACACAAAAGCTAAAACTCAAAAGCTAAAACTCAAAAGCTAAAACACAAAAGCCTAAACTAAAAAAAGCCAACACAAAAGACAAAAAGCAAACCCAAAAAAGATAAAAAATCTCCCCCAACTGCAAAAAAAATAAAGTGATAATTTTTGCGAAGTTAACCCTCTAAACAGAGGTTAATTGTTGGATTGTCTTTATATATTTAGATATCGGTAAATTTAAGTAAACTCTTTATTTATCCCTAATTTCCTAGGGTTGTACTACTTGCAATTATATAATAAATTAATTATAATAAGAGGTTCTAATAGCCAAAAAAATATCTGTGTTCATGGATATTTCCTCTGCTTTCTGCAAAATAGAGTTTTCAACTCTATTGACTAATCTCACACTCTAATTTACATAATCTCATTTTTTTCTAGCCGTTTGTTTTTCATACTTTTGTTGTTGCTACTTTCTTTTCTCTAAAATAAATAAACAAGAATATATAAGGTAGAATTTTATTATGTCAGATAAAGAATTTACAAGTATTTTAACACCAGAAGTTATAGACAAATATCAAGGGTTAATCTTTGATATGGACGGTACACTGTTAAATACCTTAGTCGCTCATGGTAAAGCTTGGGAGCTCACAGGGGAACATTTTGGCAAAAAGTTTGATGTAGATGTGATGATTAAACTTACAGGAGCCTCCCCTCGTACTATTGCTCAAGGCATGGTAGAAGATTCGGGCTTAGATCCAAGTTTAGTAGACAAGGTACTACAAACTAAAGTTGAACTCGTTGATCATCTTTTAGTAGATCTTACCGAAGCCTTACCGGCGTATGAGTTAGCCCGTCAATATCAAGGCAAAAAACCAATTGGTATAGGTACAGGAACCTATCGTCAATTTGTTGATCATCTTGATCGTAAGTTCGATATTTACCAAATTTTTGGTAGAGAACACACAGTTACCATGGAAGATGTAACCCGCCATAAACCAGATCCGGAAACCTGGTTAAAAGTAGCTCAAAGTTTACAGATTGAGCCTCAGCATACTTTAGTTTTTGAAGATGGCGCTTTTGGGATAATCGGTGCCTTAGCTTGTGGCATGGATGCTTTTGATGTAGTTCATAATAGATTCTATTACGCTCGCGACTATGAGAATATCGAGCAAATTAAACAAGCTTTAGCTCAACGCCCAATATTTGCCAAATAAACTGCTAAGGAATAGGTTTTCCTTAGTGTCTCCTTAATCAACCCTTCAGAATAATAATCCAGCCCTCTATGCCAAGAAAACCTTCAGTAGCAACACTTAAAAAAAACCCAAGCCTTGAAGCAATGAAACAACTAACCGTAAAGCAATTATATGATATTGCTGAGGCGTTAGGCATGGATACTTCTGAACTTGACCGCTCAGCCCGCCAAGAAGTAGTGTTTAAAATCTTAAAACACCAAGCTGATCAAGGTGTTGAGGTTAAAGGTTCGGGAGTTCTTGAATTACATGCAGATGGTTTTGGTTTCTTAAGAAGTGCCGATTTTTCTTATCTGGCAGGACCAGATGATATATATGTATCTCCAAACCAAATTCGCCGTTTTAACTTACGTACAGGGGACACGGTAAATGGTTTGATTCGTCCACCTAAAGAAGGTGAACGTTATTTTGCTTTATTACGCGTTGATGAAATCAACGGTGAAGAAGCAGAAAAAGCAAAAAACAAAATTCTCTTTGAAAACTTAACGCCGCTTTATGCTAATGAAAGATTTGTCTTAGAGCGCAAAGTAGTTAAAGAAGAAAGCGAAAACATTACCCCACGTTTAATTGACTTTTTAGCCCCAATTGGACGCGGTCAACGTGGTCTAATTGTTGCTCCACCAAAAGCAGGTAAAACCGAGCTGTTAAAATCTATTGCTATTTCTATTGCCCAAAACTCTCCTGATACAAAAATTATTGTTCTTCTGATTGACGAACGTCCAGAAGAGGTAACAGAAATGATTCGTACGGTTAAGGGCGAAGTAGTAGCTTCAACTTTTGATGAGCCAGCAGCACGTCACGTACAAGTGGCAGAAATGGTAATCGAAAGAGCAAAACGTTTAGTTGAGCACCGTAAAGACGTAGTAATTCTCTTAGATTCAATTACGCGTTTAGCTCGTGCTTACAACACTGTAACTCCAGCTTCAGGTAAAGTGCTTTCTGGTGGTATAGATGCTACAGCTCTACACCGTCCAAAACGCTTTTTCGGGGCAGCTCGTAACATTGAAGAAGGTGGCTCTTTAACAATTATTGCTACCGCTTTAGTTGATACGGGGTCAAAAATGGATGATGTAATTTACGAAGAGTTCAAAGGTACAGGTAACATGGAGTTACACCTCAGTCGCCGTATTGCTGAACGTCGTATTTTCCCTGCTATCGATGTACTTCCATCATCAACTCGTAAGGAAAACCTCATGGTGCCTCAAGATGATGTAAATGTACAATGGGAAATGCGTAAAATTCTTTCTGACATCCCGAATGATATTGAACGTTTACAAATTCTGCGTACAGCTATTGAAGAAACAAGCACTAACGAACAAATGCTTGAACTTTTAAAGAAAAAATACGTAGAACCTGAACTGTTTAAAGAAGCTCAAAAAGCTGTTGGAAAATAACCTTAGACCTCCGCCTTGGCGGGGGTCTTTGCTTTGAGCAAAATACCTCTAAAAAAAGTATAATAGTAGAGTCTAAATAATTAACCACACCTTGAGGAACAAGAATGCAAATTGAGAAAGAAAAGTTTAAGCTCGAACAACGTCGATATCTAGGCTCCAAACAAAAGCTCTTGCCTTTTATTGCCCAAGTAATCAACCAACACACCCAAAATGTACAGAGCTTGGCTGATATCTTTGCGGGTACGGGCGTGGTAGCTAACTACTTTGCCAAGCAAGGCAAACAGATTATTGTCAATGATATTTTGCAAGCTAACCACATGATTTATCAAGCTTGGTTTGGGGAGCAAGAAGTAGAACAAGCCAAACTAGAAAAGCTCATTGCCGAGCTCAATGCCTTACCTGCCGAGCAAGAAAACTATGTCTCTCAAAACTTTGGTGACAAGTATTTTTCTTTAGCTAATGCCCGTAAAATTGGAGCTATTCGTGAACAGATAGAAACCCTAGAGGTAAATGCCCGCGAGAAGGCAATTTTATTAACTTCCTTACTCTATGCCATGGATAGAGTTGCTAATACGGTAGGGCATTATGATGCCTATCGCAAGAAAATGGATTCTTGGCAAGCTCTGCAATTAAAGATGCCCGAGCTTTTAGAGCAATCTCAAGCCCAAATCTATTGTGAAGATGCCAATAGTTTAGTGCAAAAGATCCAAGCAGATTTAGTTTATATAGATACTCCCTATAACTCGCGTCAATATGGTGATGCCTACCATTTACTAGAAAATATTATTACTTGGCAAAAACCTCAAGTTGAGGGAGTTGCCCGAAAAATGGTTGACCGACAAGCAACCAAATCAAAATACTCAACTAAAGCTGCTCCAAAAGCTTTTGCGGAGTTAATCAAGCATATAGTTGCCAAGTATATTCTCGTTTCTTATAGCAATATGGCACAAAAAGGAGATGGGCGTTCTAATGCTAAAATCTCGGCAGAAGAGATAATTGCTACTTTAGCTACGCGAGGCAAGGTAGAAGTTTTTTCTCAAGCTTTTAAAGCTTTTACCACAGGTAAATCGCAGATTGACGATCACCAAGAACTTTTATATCTTTGCACTGTAGAGGCAAAAGAAGAAAGAACTGGAGTTGAGGCTAGCTCTTTAGATCTGACAACAGATACAAAAGTAACAGCCCAAGAGGAGTTAGTTGCAGTTGCTAAAGCTGCAGAAGTAGCTAAAGCAGAAGAACCTGCTAAAGCATCTGAGGCATCTCAAGATTCAGAGATAACTAAAGAGCCTGAACTAGCGAAAGCCTCTGAGGTATTTAAAGAGCCAGAGCTAACTAAAGATTCTGAGGAATCTAAAAATCCAGAACCAGAGAAAACCTCTGGAGCAACTAATGCCTCAGAGCCAACTAAAGCTACAAGAGCAACTAAAGCAAATACCCCTGAGTATATAGCTTCACCAATTAACTACTCGGGAGGCAAGTATAAACTCCTAAAACAAATTCTTCCTCTCTTCCCTAAACAAATCCGTCACTTCTATGATGTTTTTGCGGGTGGAGCTAATGTAGCTGTTAATGTGGATGCCGAGCAAACTATTATTTGTGATCGCGAGCAAGAGGTAATGAAGCTTTTTGCTTATATGCAAGAGCATGATCTTGAGACTATGCTCAAGCAAATTGAAGAGCTTATAGCTACTTACGAGCTTTCCAATACAAAAGAAAAAGGCTATGACTTTTATCAAGCTAACTCTTCAGCTGGTTTAAAAGAAGTTAACCAACAAGCCTATTTACAATTGCGAGCTGATTATAATCAGGGCAAGTTTAAAACAGATCCTGAGCTAGTGTTTTATGTGCTTCTTGTCTATGCCTTTAATAACCAAATTCGCTTTAATGCCAAAGGACTGTTTAATATGCCTCCTGGCAAGCGTGATTTTAATGTGCAAATGGAGAAAAAGTTTAAGCTCTTTAAGCAAGCTTTAGATAACAAGCAATTGCATATTAAGTGCCAAGACGGCATAGCTTTATTAGAGCAAATTGATAATCCTCAGGATTTTGTTTATCTTGATCCGCCTTATCTTATTTCTACGGCTAGTTATAATGAAGGACAAGGTTGGACACTCGACAACGAACTTGCTTTACTAGAAGCTCTAGATGAGCTTAATGCTCGTGGGGTAAAATTTGCTCTTTCTAATGTGCTAGCGCACAAGGGCAAAGAAAATACTCATTTGCAACAGTGGGCACAAAAGTACAAGATTCACTATTTAGAGCACCACTATAATAATTCCAATTATCAGTCCCAAGCGGGCAAGCACCAAACTATAGAAGTGCTTATTACCAATTACTAGAAAAACCTCGGCGTTTGCCGAGGTTTTTTATTCGTGCTCTAAAATATAGGGAGCAAATCTAGTACTTTTTAATTCGCTAGCTTGAGGTAAAGCATAGTTAAAGCCCAGTTGATTCTTTTGCCCCAGTTGCCAAACTTGAGGCGAGCTTCTCCGTAATGCCCAAAGATTAAGCGAGGCTACTTGCTCAGGACTAAAGCTTTCAACCATCAGTTGATAGTAAAAAACAGTTTTTTGACAAAACATTTGCAGTGCGGGAGCAAGAACTTGCTTACTCTCTAAAGCTCGACTACAACTTTGTTGGGTCAAGACAAACTCCTCAAAGTGAGGTGCCAAGAGTTTTCCTTCTTGCACTTGGGCTTGAGAGTTGCTATTGAGAGCTATGTAAAAGCCTTTGACATATTTATCGATCAAGTCTTGAGCACTGGCTAGAGGAGCGGGCTTTTTCGCAAAATCGAGTTGGGAAAAAGAGATCAAGGCATACCAACTATGATTGTACTTTTGTGCTCTTGCCTCTAGGTTAGCTACTTCATTTGGCGTAAGGGGTGGTGATGTAGAACAGGCACTAAGCATAGCCACCAGAGCCAAGAGAAGAAATTTCTTTTGCATTATTTAGTCACGTAAGGAGAAAGATTACTCTTAGTTAAGTCCGCCGTGGTTGGTAAAGCATAGGTAAAGCCATACTTACCATCAACGAGCTCGACCCATTTGTCCGTAGGAATATAACGTTTTAATGACCAAGCATTTAGTGAAGCTACTTGATCGGCACTAAAACTCTCTACCATTAATTTATAGTAGAAAGTAGTATTGCGACAAAATTTTTCAACATTGTCAGAAATTTGCGTGAGCTTATTCATTTGCTCAGGGTATTTTAATGCCACTTGGCAAGTTTTTGCCGCTTGAGCAAACTCGGCAAAGTGAGGAGCAATAAATTTTCCGTCTTTAAATTCAGGGGTAGAGTTAGAGTTAAGGGCAATGTAAAAGCCTTTAACATAGCGATCTAAGATTGCATGAGGACTTGCTAGAGGCTTAGCAGGAGTAGTGTAATCTAGTCCTGTTACCGAGAGAATTAAATAACCTGCATTCCAACTTAGACTTTGGTTGTCATAAATTTGGCTAAATTCTTCGACCTCAGCAAGCGAGAGGGTTTTAGGAGCTTGATCACAAGCTCCTAACATCAGGGCTGAGGTAATAATTATAGGAAAAATGAGAGTTTTCTTTGCCATTGTTACTATTTTTTACTTTATTAGGTGAGGCATAGCCTCAGAGAATAAGTATTTATTTAATGTATTTATTCTTCACCTTGAGGAGGTAGACCACTGTCAATTAAGCCCAGTTTAAGCAGATAGTCTTGATTTGGGGCAATATAAGTAAAGCCTGCTTTGTTCTCAACTATTGCTTGCCATTGAGCAGCGGTCATATAGTCTTTTTGCGAGAGTGCATTGAGACTATAAATTTCTTCGCGTGATAAGCCAGCGGTAAAAGGAGTTACCATAGATACAGCCATAAAGCACACGCCCATGGCGTTTTCATTGGCTTTTTCTAGTACCTCAAACTCTTTGTCATCTTGCGGGAAAAGACAAACATTAGTGTAGAACTCTAATTCAGAAAAGCGTTCTGGAAGCTGGTAGTTTCCTTGCACAAATACCGCAGGAACATCGCCATTAAGTACTTTATAGTAGTCTACGAGCAGATTAACTACAGCTTCTGGATCAGGGTTTTCTTGATCAATATCTTCAAGGTTGAGTTTTTCTAGGTTATTGCCAAGATAATCTAAAGCACCACCATCATCAACAATGGAGCTAGTCATTTGCCCAAATTTGCGTAAAGTTTTTTCATCTAAAGAAGTTACCTTGTTTGGGTCTAAATTATTAGTAGCAACAGTTTGTTGTTGCTCGCCACAAGCAGCAAGAAGTGTAGCTGTCCCCACAACGAGGAGGTATTTGCTAAAATTCATATCTAATCCTTATGATTATTGGGAGAGTGTTTTTCTCTAATAGTATACTATGAATTGAGCAAGCAAAACCCTCAACTTTACAGTTGAGGGTAAAAAAGTGCAAATTTGTTTTTATTTTCCTGCTGTAGGATCTACATATGTGAAACCATCTTGGTTATTCACAATTGCATTCCATTCTTTTTCACTCATGCTATCTTTTTGCGTATAAGCATTGTAACTTAAAATTTGCTCACGCGTTAAACCTCGGTTGGTTGTTTCAATAATTGCCGAAGTTAAGAAGCAGTAAGAGATTATATCTGGATCTGGTCCATTAAGAACAGCTAGAGCTTTTGCATCTTTAGATTGACAAAAGTTAGCGTAGAACTCAAAGTTTGAGTAGCGTTGTGGAAGAACATAGTTGCCATTTTGGAAAACAGCTTTAGTTCCTTGGTTCAGTTTTTGATAAGTTGCAAGTCTGTCATTGAGCTTAGCAAAATCATTTTCAAGCTTTTTCTCAGGTTCATTTTTAAGAAAGTCTTTAGTAAGCTGATTGAATTTTGCGACAACAGCATCATCAACTTCGGTAATCTTGTTTGGATCTAGATTATATGGAGCTGATTGACTTGTTGAAGCTGTTTCACCCTATTTGTTATCCTCGCCACCACAAGCTACTAGAGGAGTTGCTAGCAGAAGAGCTAGGAAAATATTTCTTAATTTCATAATGCTACGACCTAATAGAGTTTAAGAGAGAGTTTCATTGCGTGTTTTCTACAAAAGGAGAAGCTTAGATATCACTTGTCTCTGGTAAGTGATGATATTTCAATTTGATTTCTTGAATTTGTTGAACAAGATTCGGGTAATCTAACTGCTCACAAGGAGTACGAGAAATATACACACTCAAGCGAGCGAGGTATCTTTGATCACGATTTGAAGGCAAGCGGAGACGCTTTTTTACCATGCTTTCGGTAAGCAAGGCAAAATCTAGTAAGGCAGCTTTTTGTTGTAAGGTGCACATAAATTATTCCCAATTGTTATAGTGATGTTTGATTGATTAAAGCTATATACTATTTAAGATAGCATAAATATTTTGCTTTGGAAGGAGTTTTGTGCGAAATAATTTTCTTGTAAAAGTTAGATAACGGAATTTGGGGCGAGGCGAAGGTTGGAACTAATTTTATTCCCTGACTATTTACTATGAGAATTAGTCTTTTTTTTGTTGTAAGGGTAAAGGCAATTAAGTTAATTATTTTACTTGAGTTCTGCAAATAAAAGCGTGTAGAAAAAAGAAAACTCCTGAAAAACTCGAGAAAAATGCAAAAAAATAATTAAGCAAGAAAAAAATAAAAGGAAAAAAAGAAAAGGCAAAGAAAAAATCATAAAAAGGCAAAGAAAGAATAAAGCAAAAAAAGAAGAGGTAAAGAGAAGGTAAAAGGCAAAGATAAAGAAGTTTATTTAGCAGGGAATGCCAAAGGAAGAATAAGAGAAAAAAGAAAAGACCAATCTTGTCTCAAGTTAATCTTGTCTATTTGTCTAGTAAAGCTAAAGGACCAGCAGTTGCTGGTCCTTAAGTAAATTAGTTAATTGTATCTAAAGCTTTTACAGGGATAGTTTTCTTTTCGTAAGCGTTAAGCACAAAATCAATATCAGGGATAGCATTACGCACACCTTGTTCTTGAATTTTAATTGCTGAAGTTAAAGCAGCAACGCGTACGATTTTAGATAGTTCCCAACCTTGAGCAATACCGTAGCAGAATGCTCCGTGGAAAATATCCCCAGCACCTGTAGTATCAACAGCACGTACATCATAAGCTGGATATGCATGGAGTAAACCATCGTCAAGGTAAATACCACCACGTTCACCTAAAGTGATTACTGGTTTATTACCTGGAGCACAAAGTTTTTCCATAGCTTCTAAAGCACGAGCAAAGTTGCCTGGGTGAAGATCGTTTTCGTTAATAAGTTTTTGGGCAAACTCTTCTGAAGCTACACAATAGTCAACAAGGTGTAATAAATCTAATACTGGTTCACGTACAGCATCGGCATCAATGATAACGATTTTATTGTGTACACGTGGAATAAAGTATTTACTGATTTCAAGTTCGTGACCATCAAGAAGGATAATGTGAGTTTCAGGTTGAGCATTTAGTTTATCTGCAAGCTCGTTTAATAAAGCGTAGTCTTCTGCAGTTAATACTTTGCTACCGTTGTTTTTGTGGGTCACAATAGTACGAGCAGCTGTTTCAGCACTTACCCATACTGCTGAAAGTGGAGATACTTGATTATCGTTCATAATCACGTAATCTGTATTAACTCCAACTTCATTGTGTTCTTGATTAATCTTACGTCCGTAGATGTCATCTTTTAAGGTAGTAAGAATGTAAGTAGGAGTTTTCCATTTTCCTGTTACATAAGCTGCATTACCAGCTGGGCCACCACCTGACTCTAGGAATTGCGTAGAGAAGGTTTTTACGTTTTCGGCTGGTGTTTGATCAATAAAGAAAAATTGATCATAACAAGATAGACCAATATGTACAATAGCCATTGTCTTAGTTTCTCCGATTATTTAGCATAGTCGGTCTTAATAGCTATTCCCCTACCGACTAACGCCTGAATAAAAAATTTTTAGATGTGTGTCTAGTCGTGTTAATTATACAGGAATCAGACCGAGGTTTCTAAAGTTTTTATTTTTAAACTACTGCATTTAGATATAAGAAAAATGAACAGAGAATAAGTACTTTTAGTTCCTAGGTAGAGTTAGTACTTTTGTCTTGGACTTTTTTAGAATGGATATAGGGTGAGAAAAAAGCTAAGAAGGAAAAGATAAGAAAGAAAAAAAGTAAGCAAGAAATAGTTAGCAAAAAAAGTAAACAAAAAAGCGTTAGCAAAAAAGTAAGCAAGAAAAAGTAAAGAACAAGAGAAAAAAAGAGAAGATAGAAGATAACCCCAATCTCGCAAGGTCTTGCGGTATTGTTGAGTTCAACTCAACATACTTTTACGATTTTCGTAGTTTATCAACTAATATAAATTTACTATAATAGATCACAGATAAAGCAAGATAAAAAAGTTAAATATTATTCTTACTTTATTCAAGTTAGCTTGATCTAATTTAAGTTAACTTCCTAGATATATTTTTTACCTAAACTCAAAACAAAAACAACAGAAGAAAAACAACTTATCATCTTTTAAGGAAAAAACATTATGTTAAAAAAACGAATTCTTGCTACTTTAATTGCTGGTGCTTTAAGTTCAACAGCTTTTGCGGATTTAAGCATTGTAACTAACTCTAATGTAGCTGTGGGCGCAGAAGCTTTAGCTCCTGTATCTTTAGTTTCAAATTGGGACAAAACCTTTGCTGAAAATGCTAATGTAGCTCACCAAAAAGTTACTTTCAAAAATCGCTACGGTATTTCAATTGTAGCTGATTTATATTATCCAAAAGATTTAGATCCTAGTCGTCAATATCCTGCAATTGCTGTATCAGGTCCATTTGGAGCAATTAAAGAACAATCTTCAGGTTTATATGCTCAAACTTTAGCAGCTAGCGGTTTTGTGACTATTGCTTTTGATCCTTCATATACAGGTGAGTCAGGCGGTTTCCCACGCAATATCTCTTCTCCAGATGTAAACACTGAAGACTTTTATGCTGCTGTAGACTTTTTAGGTAGCCAAGCTTTTGTAAATCGTGAGCAAATTGGTATCCTAGGTATTTGTGGTTGGGGTGGCTTTGCTTTAAGTGCAGCTTCAGCTGATACACGTGTTAAAGCAGTAGCTACTACAGTAATGTACGACATGAGCCGTGCTATTGGTTATGGTATGGGTTCAGGTGGAGACTTATACGGTACTGAAGTACGTCAACAAATGAAAGAAGGTATAGCTACACAACGTTACCAAGACTTTACAAACCGTACACCAGCTTACATGCCAAACGCATTTAAAGGCGATATGAATAATGATCCTGTATTATTAGAGTATGCAAGCTACTATGCTACTGAGCGTGGATTCCACGAGCGTTCAATTAACTCTAATGCAGGTTGGGCTTTAACTAATGCTAATAGCTTTATTAACTTCCCAACTTTAAGTAAAACTTATGAAATTACAGCTCCAACTTTAATTGTTGCGGGTGAAGTTGCTTTCTCACGTTACTTCTCTGAAGATGCTTTCAAAGAAGTAGGTGCTAAAAATAAAGAACTTCTAATTGTTCCTGGAGCTAACCACGTTGATCTTTACGACAATGTAAACAAAATCCCATTTGCTAAATTAGTTGAGTTCTATCAAACTAACTTAGTTAAATAACTAAACACAAAAAATTCATAATTTTATTAAACAAGTTGAGTGGGCTTAGAGAAATTCTCTAAGCTCATTTTTTTGCGATTTATTTTTTTGCTATTTATTTTTTTTGTTTTTTAAGGCAAAAAATAAGCTTTTAAACTATTTTTAGCCTTGCTTGAGTGCCTAAAAAAGTATAATAACCCTTTAATTTAGTTGCCTATTAAAAGCTTTTTCTTGCTCAAAGCTAAGTTTTAGTTTATTTTGTTTTTATTTTGCTATTGTAAGAGATTGATTATTAAGAAAAATTAACCATCTACTGTAAGCTAACCTTAAAAAAGTAAATTTTTTATTAAATTTTTCTTAATCTTTAATAAATAATCTTTTTAAGAGGTATATAATATTAAGTAACAATAAAAAAATAACCTATTTTATTGCATGAGGATTTAACAGAAGCGCCAACTTCTGCCTCATACGCCTCTCAACATAAAAGTTTAATAAATATTTATGTTTTTTTATTATTTAAATGCCCGCGGTGGAGTCTAATTTATTTCTTAATTTGACTTCACTTTTTTTCTGCCAAGACGAAAAAAAACCTAGGAAGCACTGCTTTCTAGGTTTTTTACGTTTGGGAAGAAAAGAATTTAGTTGTTTAGATTAAATTGTTTATTAGCAAAAAAGCTAAAAACTATAAACTAATGATCCTAACTAAATAACTTCTCCAGTTCTTTCCCGTTTTTCTTCGAGTTCTAACCAACGTTCTTGCAGTTGTTCTGCAAGTTGTTCTTGGGCTGTGAGCTCTTGCGTTACTTTATCAAGTTCAAGATAGCCATTTGGATCCATACTTAGACTTTCAATTTTTGCGGTAAGCTCAGCAATTTTGCTTTCAGTTTCCTCGAGTTGGATCGGGATATTACGTAAGTCTTGTTTTTCTTTGTAAGATAAACGTTCGCTACGGTTTTGTACTCTTTGTGGTGCAGGTGTTGGAGCAACTTCAGGAGCCTGAGTTTTAACTGGCTCTTGTGGGGCTAAGAGTTGCTCATGCAGAGCAATATTGTCGCTATAGCCACCAACATACGGATAGATCTTACCGTCTTGCATAAACCAAGTTTCCACCGCAACATTGTCAATAAACTGACGGTCATGCGAAACTATAAGAATAGTACCTTGATATTCACTTACTAGATCTTCGAGCAGTTCTAGAGTTTCTATATCTAGGTCATTGGTTGGCTCATCGAGTACGAGCAGGTTGGAAGGTTTAGCAAGAATTTTTGCTAAAAGGAGACGGTTTCTTTCTCCCCCCGAGAGGCTAGCTACCTTAGAGCGAGCCTTATCAGCTGTGAACATAAAGTCAGCTAAATAACCTATGGCATGACGCATATGTCCATGCACATTAGCTTCCACTTTCCCATCAAACACATTATCTATAGCGGTTTTTTCTAGATCTAGTTCAGCACGGAGTTGATCAAAGTAGGCTACTTGTAGGTTAGTGCCTATATGCACTGAACCTTGACTCGCTGGGAGTTCATGCAGCATTACCTTAATAAGCGAACTCTTACCGCAACCATTGTCTCCGACTATGGCAATGCGACTTTTGGCAGAAACGCGATTGGTAAAGCCAGAGAAAATAGTGCGTCCGCCTAGTTCTAAGCCGAGGTTCTCTATCTCAAATACCAGTTTGCCCGAACGCGTAGCTTGCACATTGATACTACCAAAGTCACTGAGCTTACGCATGTTTTGTGCTTCAACACGCATAGCTTTTAGGGCTCTAACGCGTCCTTCATTACGAGTACGGCGCGCTTCGATGCCTTTACGAATCCATTTTTCTTCTTCGGCAAGGTTTTTCTCAAAGAGAGCTACTTGTTTTTTCTCATCTTCGAGGCGTTTGTTGCGTCCTTCGAGGTAAGAGTTAAAGCTCCCAGGGTGGTCATAGATGTGCCCACGGTCAAGTTCGACAATACGTGTTGCCATATGATCAACAAAGGCACGGTCATGGGAAATAAAGACTATTGCCCCTGGAAAACTTTGTAAAGTAGTTTCTAACCACTGAATTGAACTAATATCTAGATGGTTAGTTGGCTCATCAAGCAAGAGGACATTTGGGTTGCTCACAAAGGCTTTGGCAAGTTCTATGCGACGTAACCAACCGCCAGAAAATTCTTGTAGTTTACGATCGGCAGGTATGCCCAGTTGCTCTAAAGTAGCAGTAATGCGTTGTCCGATAGACCAGTAGTCATGGGCAGTGATTTCTTCTTCAAGACGAGAAATAGTAGCTGCTAGTTCAGGGCTTGAGGTATGACTAAAGTCTTCGAGAGCCTGCTGGTGTAGGCTCAGCACTTGATAGGCTCTTTGTGCCCCTTGGCTTACATATTCTAGGGTAGTAATATCTAAACGCTCTGGCGGATCTTGGCGTAAGTAGGCAATTTGCACTTGGTTTTCTAAAATGCGACTGCCTGAGTCTAGGTCTTCACTACCAAGAATTACTTTAAGGAGCGTCGACTTGCCCGAGCCATTGCGCCCCACAATACATACACGTTCATGTGCTTCGATACTAAGATTTATCTGGTCGAGAATAACATGATTCCCAAAAGATAAATTAGCATCAGTTAATCTTATTAAAGACATAAAAATTTTACTTGCTAAGGTTTTTTTGTTAAATATTATAGCAAAAAAAAAGATCTTCCAAACTCAGAGTTTAGAAGATGGGCAAAACAAAAAAAATCCTCTAAACTAGGTGAGTTTAGAGGATTAGGAAAAAAAAGCATAATAAACTTACGAAAAATCAAAATGACCATATTTATTTAACGAAAGTTTACGACGATTTTGATAACGATGTTTGTATTATACAATACAAATTTAAAAAAGAAAATAATTATTAAACTAAAAAATTATTTACTATCTTCGATGTAACCAATAGCAGTTACATTACGATATTTTTGTGCAATCTCAAAACCGTAACCTACAGTGAAACGGTTTTCTACTTCAAAGCCAACCCAATCAACAGGAACGTCAACTAAACGGCGAGCTGGTTTATCCGCACATGTAACAATATGTAAAGATTTTGGATTACGGTCAAGTAATAATTTACGTACTTTATTTAAAGTATGACCTGTATCGATAATATCTTCAATAATTAACACGTGTTTACCTGAAATGTCAGTATCTAAATCTTTTAAGATTTTTACATTTAAAGTTGACTCAGTACCGTCACCGTATGATGAAACAGTCATGAAATCAATTGTTAATGGAATTGTCATTTCACGAGTTAAATCAACTAAAAAGTATACTGCACCACGTAATAGACCTACACATAATACTTCTTCACCTGGGTAGTTTTCGTTATAAAAACGAGAAATTTCTTCCCCTAGTTCGGCATTACGTTTTTTAATTTCTTCGTGGTTAAACCATACATGGAAATTTTCAGGAGTAAATTGTTTTAGTTTCATTATAAAAGTCCAGATCGATTGATTAGCGCGATTATTACCTAATATTATATAGCAAATGAAAATAATTTTGGTAAAAAAATAGGGGAAAGTATAGGTGTCTATTTAAATTTTTGCCGTAAGAGTTCGTCAATATTTAGAAAGGTACCCAAATATTTTTTCCGTGTCTTTTTATAGAGAGGATCCTGAGGAGTGGCATCATAGAAGATTGGATTTTTTTTAATTAGATTCTGGAACTGTTCTTCTCTTTGTCGGAGAAACTGCTCAAAAGCTTGGCGATCCTCTGGTTCAACCTCGAGAGTTAGTGCATCAAAATTAAAAGCCGCAAAATCTTTACTAAACTTACTTTCGCTCATTATATTTTTCTCGTCTGTTATTAAATTACAAAAAAACCTAAACCATAATAATTTTATTATAAACAAATTAAGATGCTTTTATAGCAAAGGAGATACTGGAAAAATAGTTTGATTAGTTTAAGTAATTGATATTTAGGGGATAAAATTTTGCTAACTGCTACACAAAATAGAGGGATTTAAGGGAATTGTCTTTTTTAGGGCAAGAAAAATTCTTTGATAATTGGCATTTTTTAGGATAATAAAATCCTTCAGTAATTGCCTTTTTTAGGGTAAGAAGGTACTAGGGGGGTGTCCTTTTTTTTAGATACCTGCTAATTGGCTTTTTTAGGGCAAAAAAAACTCCCTCAACTCAAGTTAAGGGATAGATTTTAATTTTCCTCTTCCTCTTCAATTTTGAAGATTTCTTCAACAAAAGCAGGACGAACTAAAAATGGGTCTTTAGTACGATATTTATTATCCTCTTCTTGCCCTTGAGCAAGAATGAGTATTAGGGTAAATAAGCCACTAATCGTAAAGCCAAGAGTTACAAGGACTACCGAATTATGGCCAAGAATAACAAAGAGTGCGGTAATAGCTACAACTATTGGGAAAAAAGCACCCGAGTAGCCCATATCATGTAAGCGTCTTACATATGAACTAAAGGTAGCAAGAATTATCGCAAAAGAAAAGGCAAGGAGAATTACCCCAAAGAGTAATGTAAGTAAGATAGCAAGAGTAGGATTACTTACAAAGCGTTTAATATGAAAAACAAAAACTGCTAAAGCCGAAGCAAAGATTACTTGAATAAAACAACCAACAATAAAGTACACAAAAGTACGACGAGATTGATGGCCGTAAAAATTAAAGAGGTTCTTGTAACTCAAACCTATAACTTTAAGGAAACCAGCTTCTTCCATCTCTCCCCCCTTATTGTAGAGAACATGATAAAACTTTAATGATGCTATCTATTATAGCACTATTAGCAAGTCTTTTGTGACAAAGGCTCGCTATTGTCAGGTAAATAAGTTAATGATCTTTAGGAAAAAGTTAGTTTAAATCCCCCACACTATTCAAGGGTAACTAAAGGTGCAGAAAAAAAGAAAGGAGAATTTTATTTGCGTATAATAATAGAAAAGGGGGTATAAAAATCACTCTTTTAGCAAAAAGGCTAAGTTATAAGGATTAGGATTATGTCAGATCATCATCACCATCATCATACGCAAAATAAAAAAGTCCTACTTGTCTCTTTTGTGATAATTGCCTCTTATATGTTCGTGGAGGCTATAGGGGGATGGCTCACAGGGTCTCTGGCTTTACTTTCTGATGCTGGGCATATGTTTAGTGATGCCTTTGCCTTAGGGGCAGCCTTACTAGCATTTAAATTTGCCGAACGCCCTTCGGACATAACGCGCACCTATGGCTATAAACGCCTTGAAACGCTTACTGCCCTGCTCAATGGTATAGCTCTGATAGTAATTGCCGTTTTTATTTTTATTGAGGCAATTGACCGTTTTATTAAGCCACCAGAAATAGCTAGTGTGGGAATGCTAATTATTGCCGTAATTGGTTTAATTGTAAATCTGGCAGTGGCAACCTATATGCTACTCCATGGCGATACCCATGCCAACCTCAATATGCGAGGAGCTTATTTACATGTAATAGGCGACTTACTTGGTTCGCTAGGGGCTATAGTAGCTGCTTTACTGATGTTAGCTTTTTCATGGTACTGGGCAGACCCCGTAGCAAGTATAATAGTAGCAAGTTTAGTTTTTTCTAGTGGCTGGAAAATTTGTGGCGAAGCTGGCAATATCCTCCTAGAGGGTGTAGACAAACAGCTAAAACCAGCTAAAGTGGAAGAGGCTATTAAAAGCGTAGAGGGAGTTAACTCAGTTCATCATTTACACCTTTGGTCGCTAAGTAGTGGCATTCATCTTTGTACTTGTCATGTGGTAGTAAACCCAAATCTCACCGTGGCTCAAGCCCAAGAACTAATAGCTCGCATTAACCAAAGCCTACAAGGCTATGGTATTTATCATGCAACTATTCAAGTGGAAGGGCAAATCACCAACCAAGGTGAATCTCTAGGGTGTGAGGAATGTAACTGTGGTACGGAACATGAACATGCTCATGATGATCATTATGGGCAGGAGCATGAGCACGAGCACGAACATGCACACGAGCACGAACACGCACACGAGCACGAACATGCACACGAGCACGAACATGCTCACGAGCACGAACATGCTCACGAGCATGAACATGCTCACGAGCACGAGCATGCACAGGAGGACGAGCATGCACAGGAGCACAAACATTCTCACGAGGACGCTCACGAGGGTGAGAATGTCTCCGAGGGTGAACATGCTGCAACTAAAGAACAGCAAGCCCACCCCGCTAATACCCAAGCAAAAGAGTAAAGCTTTGCCATAAAGAGCTATTTCTTGCATGTAAAGCTCTCAGCCTTATTTTTAGCAAAGATAACTCTTGGCTATTTCACAAAAAAATAGCAAAAACTAAGAGCTAGTCTAGAGTTCTAGACTAGCTCTTTTGCAATTTTTGTCTTGCTCGCTTTAAAAAAAGCCCAACTAATTTCCTCAAAATAACCTAAATTTTTTCTCATTTACCCGAAAATATCATAATTGTTCTCTAGAGTTATTTCCTTTCTCTTGCTCTTTATTTTATAATAAGAGCAAAAGACTTTAATTAACGCTACATTTAGATAATTCATTTTTATGTCACAAACAACGCAACCTACATGGCAGGAAATAATTGCTGTCAACTGGAGAAATCCACTAAACTTTTATGCCTACCAAAAGCGTAGAGAGTTAAACTTATATTTGCTTTTTTATATTCTAGTTACACTAGGAGTGGGAATTACTCTTGGGGTTCTAGCTAGACTTTTTCCTGGCTTTCAACAATCGTGCCTTGTAGCTTTTGTTTTTATTAATGTATACCTTGTAATTGGGGTAATAAGTGCTTTAGCTCGTCGTTTAAGAGATGCTGGGCAACATCCTCTCTGGGTACTACTTTTCTTTATTCCAGCAGCTCATTTACTTTTTGTTATAGCTTGCATGTGTTTTCCAAGTAAAGACCAAGATAATAAATATCGCACAGTACCTTTATTCCCGCAAGAGCAATCTCGCTAAAAAACACAAGGAACGGGCGATCTTAGGGTATAATATAAATAATTCTACAAATAATTTTTGCTTTTTAAATGACTAGTTTCGAGGCTTATAAAGCTCTCGAATACTGCGAGCCTAACCTGCAAGGTTTTACCGAATTTCTCTCTTGTTTGTGTGATTTTTGTTAAATCTATTTGTCTTAAAACAAAAAGTAGACTCCAACACAATAGGAACATAACAACTATGGACTTTAAACAAACACCAACGGAAGAAGAACAACCGACCATTGGTACGTTATTTAAAGATGTGTATCGCCAAGCGCTTGACTTTAATGGTTATGAACGTCGTCGTGAATATAACTTAAAAATACTCATTTCTTGGGGATTAACCGTGATTTGGTTTGTCTCGACTTATCTTCTTTCGTACTTTTTACTGCCTTTTACCTCATTAGGACAAGAGCAGGCAAGTGCGGTAGCTATGAGTTTATTTAATCTAGTCTTTGCTGTAATTTGGCTAGCTTATCTTTTCAGTAATGCTGCCCTAATGGTTAGACGTTTACATGATTCTGGGCTAAGCGGATGGTATATATTCTCTTTTGTATTGCCTCTAATTGGGCTATTTTTACTTTTCTACCTCTGCTTCAGACCATCAAAACGAGAAAATAACCCTTATAAAACAAAACCTGCCTATTCTTACTACATCAAAGAAGATGAAGAATGGTTTAAGCATGCTTACGGTCAACGAAACACTTATAGTTTCCACGGTGACACGCGTAAACATGATCATTAAAAATGAACCTCTAGTTGGGACTAGAGGTTCATTTTTATGTTTAAGTTTTGCTTTGTGCAAATTATACTTTTGCCTGTGCATTAAGCTGTTACTAACTTGCATTAGGCATTAGTTGCCGAAGGTTCGTCTTTTAATTCTTCTAACGACCAACGTGATCTAATATCGCCAAGGTTAAATTTTTCTCCTTGAGCATAAGTAGGTTTTGTTTCTTGTTGCACCCCAAAGCTACGGATGTATTTAGCAAAGCCAGCTATAGCAATCATAGCTCCATTGTCAACGCAAAAACTTGGACGAGCATAAAAGAGTTTTACGCCTTTGCGGTTAAACTCTTGGGAAAGCTCAGCACGAAGAGTACGATTTGCTGATACTCCACCTACCATGAGAATATTCTTAATCCAAAAGCCATGTTCTTTGTGGATTTGTTCTACACAGCGTTTGATTTTAATTAAAAAGGTACGTACTACCGTATTCTCAAAGGCACGAGCTACGTCAGCTTTATCTTGCTCGCTAAGTTGCCCATCAGGACGTTGAGCTTGGAGTTCAAGAATTTTATTGAGAGCTGCCGTTTTTAAGCCTGAAAAGCTCAGGTCTACACCTGGACGATTAATCATCGGAGCTGCAAAACTAAAGTCTGGATTACCTTTTTGTGCTAGCTCAGAAAGTAAACGTCCGCCTGGGTAAGGTAAGCCAAGAAGTTTAGCCGTCTTATCAAAAGCCTCACCTACAGCATCATCAACAGATTGTCCTAGAACTTGATAGTCATGGTAACTACGAGCATAAACAAATTGACTGTGTCCGCCAGAGATTAACACGCCCAGTAAAGGAAACTCTGGTTTTTCTTCTTCAAGAAAAGGTGCAAGTAAGTGACCTTCAAGGTGGTTAATCGCCAGAGCAGGAATATTTAAGCCCAGAGCAAGAGTTTTAGCGTAAGTAGAACCAACTAATAAAGCTCCAATTAGTCCAGGACCCGAAGTATAGGCTACTGCACTAAGGTCTTCTAAACCTATGCCTGCTTGGGCTAGGGCTGCGTCTACTAAAGGCTGCACACGTTTAACATGGTCACGGGAAGCGAGTTCAGGTACTACCCCACCATAAAGAGCGTGTAAATCAACTTGAGAAAAGAGTTGATTGGCTACTAGACCTTTAGCCCCGTTATAAATAGCTACTCCTGTTTCATCACAGGAAGACTCGATAGCAAGGATATTTACTTGCTCGAGGTTTGGATAAGTAGTTTGCATAAAAATAATCTGTTCTGTCTCTATTACTTTTGTGTTGTTTATTATAACAGAGGAAAGCCCTTAAAGCATGCGCTTTAAGGGCTTTTAGTTTATTGACCTACTTGTTCAAGTAATTGACGTTGTTCTGAGGTTAAATCAGGGTTACTTAATAAAGATTGGATCGTTTGGGTACGAGGATCTAAATTAAGTTCTCGAGAAACTTGATCAATTACCTGAGTTGCAGTTAAATTACCTGTAATAGTAATTGTTTGCGTAGGTAAGGTTAATGGAGCTACTGGTAAGTCTTGAGCATTTGGTGAGAAGTTAGCATAACCACGGTTGAGGTTACGTATATCTGCATTACTTTGCACAAACCAGTAACGATTTGGCTCACGGAAAGCATCTGGTGCTTCAAAGTTTGCCGGTAATGGTGGTAAATCTAAACCTGGTTGACCTTCACCTGGTTCTACTGGAGCAGGCTGAACTGGAGTCGGAGCTGGCTCTACAGGTTGAACTGGAGTTGGAGCAGGCTCAACAGGCTGAACAGGAGTTGGAACTACTGGCTCAACAGGATCTGTTGGTTGCTCAACTGGATCAGTAGGTTGATCTACAGGATCAGTTGGAGCAGGTACTACTGGCTCAGTTGGAGCTGGTTCTACTGGAGTAGTAGGTTCAGGTTCTACAGGCTCAGCAGGTTTAGTTTCACTTGGATCTTTAGGATCTTCAACTGGAACTGTAGGTTGAGTTTCACCTGGTTCTTTAGGTTGCTCAACTGGTTCTGTAGGTTGATCTACAGGAGCAGGCTCTACAGGTTCACTTGTACCTGGTTCTGTTGGAGTTGTAGTACCTGGATCTTTAGGATCTACTGGAGCTGGAGCAGGTTCTTCAACTGGATCAGGCTCAACAGGAGCTGGATCAGGATCTACAACTGGCTCTTTAGGTTCTGCAACAGGATCAGTAGGTTGAGTTTCACTTGGATCTTTTGCTTGCTCACCTGGTTCTGTAGGTTGATCTACAGGCTCAGTTGTGCTTGGATCTGTTGGTGTTGTACCTGGATCCGCTGGAGTAGAAGGATTTGTAGTCTCACCAGTACCAGGATCTTTAGGATCTGTTGCAGGTTCCGTACCTGGGGTAGTTGGATCTGCTGGTGCAGGCTCAACTGGTTCCGCAGGAGCTGGAGCTGGTTCCGGCTCTGGTTCTGGCTCTACTGGTTTAGTTTCTTCAGGTGGATTTTCATCTTTGTTAACTAGTGTAGGGTTAGATTTTGCTAACTCTTCGTCACTAATTCTCTCACCATTGATGGTTGGAGTGTTTTTCACTTCACCTTCATTACCTGAAAGATTTGGAGTAGTTTCAGTACCAGTAATAGTTATAGCATCAAGTTGTAGTTTATTTCCAGTTAGATTAACTTCTTTTGCATCTACTTCTAGATTCTCAAAGTTATCAATTTCACCAGAGGCAATAGTAGTAGTTGCTGCTTTAATGCTTAGTTTACTTGAACCATCTCCGTCAAAGATTGAACCTTCACTTTTAACTTCGTTTGTAGCTACCAGTTCAATTTGTGGAGCATTGAGCACGTTATTTTCTAAAGTCAGGTCATTACCTGCATTTAAGCTGAGATCTTTAGTAGTAGTAAAGGTATTAGCTAACTTGAGGTCACCTGTAGTCTCAATACTAGTTGTTCCGCTATTTTGAGCAAAGACATTAGTGCTACCAGAGGTTGTGAGGTCAGTTGCTTTAACCGCAAGATCTCTACTAGTGATACTAATATCTTCAAGGTTTACTGTACCATGATTGATATTAGTTTCCCCTTGGGTAACGAGACTAGTGTGACTAAGGCTTAGTTGAGCTTGAGTATTGTCAGAGTTAACCTTATCAAGGTTAAGAGCTCTACCTGTAACACTTAACTGATCAGCAGTTAAGCTGTCAGATTTTAGGTTAACGGCACTACCATAACTTCTGAGATTTGCATTATTTAGTGTTGCTGTAGTCGCATTTATCGCTAAAGGTGCAAGATCAGAATAAATAGTAGAGCCTTGCAGGTTAAGGTTTTCCGTGCTAATTTGTGCGTTTTCAGCATTGAGTTGAGAACCTGCTACCGTTAATTGCTCACTAGCATTAATTTCGAGTTCTTTAGTGTACGTAGTTAAAGCATTTAAATTAGCCGTATCAGTATCTAGGTTGATGTTACCAGCAAAAGCAGTTACGGTAGTACTACCTACTTTAAGGTCTTTTGCTTTGACATCAAGATCACCTTGATAAACTGTAAGATGTGCTTTTTCAAGGGTTACTTCACCTTGATCTAAGGCAAATCTTAAACCGTCAGTTGCGGTAATTTCCGTATCTTCAAGAGTTAGGCTTGCCCCAGCTTCTTTATTAGTGAAGGCTACTTCACCTGTTGCACTAATATCTGCGTCATCTAATTTAGTAGTTTTTGTATCAAGATATACATTTTCCCCTGTAAAGCTTGTTCCTTGCTCTGCCGTAGCACTGTCACCACGTAGATTTAGGTTCGCTTGTGATTCAAGGGTAGTGTTATTTAGGATCGCAGTTTTCGTTGCTAAAGTTAAATCATCTTTAGCTTTTAGAACACTGTCAGTAGCAGTGAGTTTTCCTCCTACTACTTGGAGCTCATCAGCTGTGGCATTTAAATTAACCTTGGTAAGGTTAATGCTACCTGTACCTTCTACTTTAAGAAGACCGTTATTAGCAGTTAGGTTCGCATTAGTAAGGTCAACGTTATAACCTTTAACGCTTAAAGCATTAGTAGCATTTACAGCTTTAGTCGAGTCAGTATTGCTAATAGTTAACTTAAATTCAGAAGTTAAACTAGCATTGTTTCTAATCGCATAACTTGAATCTTGACTCGTAAATGCTTGTTTTGTCGTTACATTTAAATCCGTTGCCGTAAAGCTGTCTTTTTTACTAGTTAAGCTGTCAGCTTCTAGATTTATGTTTTTAGCACTTAAAGAGTTGTTACTTAACTCTGCTTGGCTAGTACCAGTTAGATTTAAATTGTTTTCTAGAAGAGTAATAGTATTATCTTTTAACGTCGCTGTACCTGTAGCTGAAACATTTAACGCTCCAGCAAATAGAGTGAGATGCGAACCTTCGAGTTTTAGGTTAGCTGCCGTTAGATTAATATCATCGCTCATGCTTAGAAGCGTAGATCCACGAACATTTAAGTCAGTTTTAGCTTCAAGGTTTAGATCAGCTTCTGGGTTTAACTCTAGGTTTTCTACAGTTACACTACCTTGGCTAGATTTAACAGAAATATCTTTTTCTACTGTTAAATCAGGATTAGTTAGAGTTACTTTATCTTGCCCTGTAATAGTTAAAGTCTCAGGGGTTTCAATTGTATCTTGATTAAGAGTTAAAGTACCTGTACTAGTTAAGCTCGCAGCTTGTCCTGCTGTTAGAGTTGAACAAGTACTTGTTAAAGCAGTTGTTGCTTGTAGATCAAGCTTACCATTTGCTGCTTTTAAGGTAGCTTGGTTTAAGCTCACTTGGTTAGCTTTAAGCTCAAGGTTACCTTCAGTTGCATTAAGAATAGAGTTTTGTAAGTTAACTGTAGCATCAGACTCTAGTTTAAGGCTACGAGCCTCTACTCTTGAGTTACGCGTTAGAGTTACTGCCCCTTTACCGTTAGTTACAAGACTGCCACCTGTATCTACTGTGGTTTGATTGAGGATAAGAGCTTGGCTTACCGTTAGGGTAGAAGTAGTACCTGTATCTCTACTTAAGGTAAATAGAGAGCCATTTGCAGTGAGGTTAGCTGCTACTAGTGCTACTTTATCAACAATAAAAGTTGAATTTCTACTTGTAATATTTGCGTTTACATCTACTTTAAGTTCTTTTACTTCAAGTAAAGTTGAAGAGGTAAATCTAGCATTTTTACTTTGTACGCCAGTTGTACTAGTGAAGTTAAAGTAAGCTAAATCGTAAATATTAGTATCTTGTAACTCTAAATTATTAGCATGTAAAGTTAAACCATAGAGATGATTCCCTTCAACGTTAGCATTATCAAACTTAATGGTTGAGTCTACACCAGCTTCAGGGTTAATCTGCAGAACTACATTGGTTTGTTTAAGTTGAGCAGTGAGATCATCGTCTTTTAAGTAAGAGAAGAGTTTTGACTCGTCTTGGGCAACAGTGTATGAACCAGATTTAAGGTCTTCACTATCCCCAAAGTCATAAAACTCGGCAAAAATCGAATTTTCTTCCTTGATTTTGTCGTAAGCAGTGCTATTAAGAACTTGTAGCTCATGCGGGTCAATTAACCAAGTCCCTTGGGTACCAAGAGTACTGCGTGTATCTACATCTACCCCATCCAGACGAATTACTTTCCCTGAGGTTTCAACCAGACCACCTTGACCAGTTTCTGAAGTAGCAAGGAATTTACCTGCTACTGCAGCTTGATTTCCCCATACAACTATATCTCCAGCATCACCAGTTGCTGAAGTGTCAACTACAGCTCCTGCTTGCACTAGAGTTTTACTTGCGAGTTTAACTTCGCCTTTACCGAGAGCATCACCACCGATACGTACCAGTTGGTTAGCTTTAAGGTGAGCATTACTTTCTACAGCTACTACACCATTTGCTAGAACATCAATTTGTCCTGCAACAATAGCACCATTTACAAGGCTTGTATCCCCACCATCGAGAGTAACATGTCCTTGGGCACTAATAGTAGCAGTTTTAGCTGAGTCAGCTCCTGCTACAAGATCAGCAAAAGGTTTTGCTGTAGTATAACCATGTGCCACATGGTTAGCTGCTAGTCTTGCTTTTTTACTAACAATTTCCCCAAGGTTAACCGCTTTATTGTCTGCCGTTACTTTATAAGAGATTAATGGGTTATCTAAATCTTGAATGGTAATTGACTGACCTGCCAGTAAGTACACAGTACCATTTTTTGCTTCAAGAACGCCTGTATTTACTACTTGACCCCCTACCAGAGCTAGAGTGCCATCATCGTTTACTTTAATAACCCCTTGGTTCAGAACTTGAGCCAGAGCTTGGTCTTTGCCTTGGTTAAACACATAGTTGCCGTTGATAAAGTCTTCGTTGCTAATATCAAGGGTCGATGCCACTAAAGACTGCACATTAACTACAGAGTTTTCCCCAAAAACAATACCTGCAGGGTTTACGATAAATACTTTACCGTTTGATTCTAAAGTACCAAGAATTTGCGATACACTTCCGCCTAACACACGGTTTAAAACCGCAGAGTCAGAACTTTCTTGGATAAATCTTACTAATTCATTGCTATTAATGTTGAATTTATCCCATTCGAGAATGGCATTTTTACTATTGGTAATGGTGGTCACCAAACCATTAGTAACTAAATTCGCATTTCCTGCAACAACTTGAAATGGAGTTTGTGCCAGAGCTTGGCCAAATGAAAAAGTTAGAGGAAGAAGTAGGCTGGCTAATTTAGCTAGACGTGTAGAGAGTTTAAGATTGTTACCTGACCCAGAAATAGCATTAGTAGCAATTTCGGAAACTGCATTCATTTGCTTAGTCTGGCGGTTAAATTTGAGTTTAAAAATTTTATTCATATTTATTAAGTATTTTATTTTATTCTTCTGCCAAAAGAATAATTTTTAGTGGATACTTCTCAAAAGTAAAAATTACCAATTCTTTTAGGTTTGAGAAATTTAAAGTCTTAAATAAGAGGGAATTAATTACCTCTTAATATATAAGTATAGCAATTTTTTTGCTTTTGTAAGAGTTTTTGTGAATCTTTTTGAAAAAATTGTTTATTAAATGAATAGCCGTCTTTATGTAAAGTAGCTAAAAATGAAAAATTTACCGAAGAAATAAGCGATAAAAAGCAAAAAATCGTCGTAAAGTAACAAAATTAAAGGAGAAAAAACGGGAAGAAAAAAATGGTAAATCGAGGCAAGAGAGTTAAATAATCAAAGGGCAAAAGAGTCAGAGAGAAAAATAAGAAATTTGCAGAGAAAATCAGAAGAAAAAAAGAGAAATATAAAGGAAAAAATAGAGAAAAAAGAGAAATAAAATAGAAAAAAGAGTAAAAAGTAAAGAAAAAATATATAAATTGACGAGGAAGAGAAAAAATGAAAAAAATAGAAAAGAAATGAGAAATGTTGTAGCAAAAGAGAGAAAGGGTAAGTGAAGAAAAAATAAAAAAAATTTGAAGAGAAATAAATAAAAAATTAACCCCAAAAAAAAGAAAAAATAATGGTATAGGTTATTTTTTGCATAAAAAAACTAGCCTAAATAATCAGGCTAGTGGCAATACAAAAACAACTTAATATCATTGAGATATTTAGTTGGGTTTGTCCAATATATCGCATTTAGTATAACACATTTTTATTTATGTAATCTTCCCCTAATTCGCATGGATTGGGGAAAGGATACTATGCTTAAAATTTATAAAACTAACCAGAAGTTCTATAGAAAAAAATCCTTCGAACTTATTAAAATGTTCGAAGGACTTTGTTAACAGCCTAAGCCTTAGGCTCGGCCTAAGGCTTAAAAAACGACGATTTTTTATTTTTCTAACCAAGGTAAATAAGGACCAGCAGGAACTATTCGACTTGGATTAACTTTATTAAATCTAAAGTAATAGTGTTCTTTTATATAGGCAATATCTACGGTTGCTTTAATGCTTGGAATAGAATAAAGATCAAGCATATAGCGATATAGATTGGTAAAAGAACTTAGAGGTTTGAGGTTACATTTAAAGAGATCAGCGTAAACAGCCTCAAAACGAATTAAAGTAGGGAAAAGGAAAAAGTCACTTACAGTAATCTCTTCGCCAAATAGATATTTTTGTTGACTAAGACGTTGGTCTAATTCAGCAAGACTAGCAAAGAGTTCTTCTACTCTTTTATCATAAGTGGCTTGGTTACCTGCAAAGACACCTACAGCATATACTTTACTGGTAATATTTGCATTTAGCCATTGGTTAAGTTCGAGAATTTGTTCTTTAAGAGCAGCTGGTACAAGCTCAACAGGATTGCTTGCTAGTTCGAGCCAGTCTTGAGCAAGGGTAACTGCCAAAAAGGCTGAATCATTGCTGGCAATAGTTTGTTCTTGCTTATCCCAAAAGCATGGTACATCTACTCGTCCTGTGTAATCAGCTTTGGCTTTAAGATAGACATCTCTTAGATAAGGCAAATTATACAGTGGATCTGGATAGGCTTCACTAAATGGCCAACCGTCATCGAGAACATGCGGATCAACACTAGAGACACTTACTTTATCAAGTAAGCCCAGATAACTGAGTGTTAAGAAGACACGATGTGCCCAAGGACAAGCATAAGACATATATAAATGATAACGTCCAGCTTGTGGCAGAGGAGCTGTTTTAAAAGAATCAGCTTGTTTTAATGGAGAGTCAACGGCACTCCATTGACCTTGGTTTAATTGCCCCATAATTGTTTCCTATACTTAAAAGCTTTTTCTTCTATTCTACCGAAGTTGTCAAGGCTTGGCAAGGGATGAAGCAAGAGCAAGTAGTAATACTAGAGACAGGCTCGCGAGAAAAGAAAAAAGAATATAAAGGAGTAAGGTGGGGTAAAAAAATAAAGCCAGCTACTTACATAAAAAAAACTAAAGCCACCTGTAAATAAAAAAATAAATAAACATCGATAAAAAATCCTAAAACTAAGCTCAAGATGCTAAATTCTGCGGTAAAGAAAAAATAAATTA
Source organism: Psittacicella melopsittaci (assembly GCF_003585925.1). Taxonomy (GTDB): domain Bacteria; phylum Pseudomonadota; class Gammaproteobacteria; order Enterobacterales; family Psittacicellaceae; genus Psittacicella; species Psittacicella melopsittaci. The sequence continues at coordinate 427 of NZ_NRJH01000003.1, read as the reverse complement.
CAAATTCTTGCCCCCAAATGAAAAAAAATTTAAAAAAAATTTTGCCCACCTTTATTAAAAAAATGCCAGCTCTTTTTATATAAGCATCACGGGGTCAATTTATCTTATACATATGTATAACTAACTAATTTAAGCAACTAGCAAGATAAGTGATTGATTTCTCTCTGTTTTATTTGTCTTTTTTCAGGTAAAGTTTGATGGAAAAAGCCACCTCTCGATCTTATATAACTTATATAAAAAGCTAGACTAAGATTATATAAGTTGAAGAAAAATCATAGAGTTATTTATATAGTTAAATGCCTATATACGCCCCTTGACGGGATTTTATTTTTAGTTTAATATTGGTTATACCAAGCAAGCAAAAGGTTACTTAACCAACGCTAAAGATAAAGTTATATATTTTTTCCGGGACTATAGCTCAGGTGGT